>JBOGMI010000967.1:0-4135 GCA_050746645.1 Bryobacteraceae bacterium
AAGAGCGCCGAACCCGGCATGCACGTCGCGCCGGGCCAGGAGATCATGGCCATTATTCCTCTCGCCGACGTCTGGATCACGGCCAATTTCAAGGAAACCCAGCTCAAGGGCATGCGCGTGGGCCAAAAAGTCGAGATCTCGGTGGACGCCTTGGGCGGGCGCAAATTCCACGGTCATATCGACAGCATCGCCGCCGCTTCCGGGGCTAAATTCAGCCTCCTGCCGCCCGAAAACGCCACCGGCAACTACGTAAAAGTGGTCCAGCGCATTCCGGTGAAGATCGTCCTCGAACCAGGCGAGGATCCGCATCATGAGCTGCGTCCCGGCATGTCGGTCGAACCGACCGTGCTGCTCAACAGCGGAACGCATAACGCGTTATAGACCGAGTTCCGAGCTGAAGCTCGGAGCAGGCTGAAGCCCGCCCTCCTATACTGATTTCGTGCTCTTCCGTTTGGGCATCGATTACCGTCCGCGCGGCGACCAAGCGGTCGCCATCGAGCAACTCGTCCGCGGAGTGCTCGAGGGCGATCCTCACCAGGTGCTGCTTGGCGTCACCGGTTCGGGCAAAACCTTCACCATGGCCAAGGTCATCGAAGCCTGCGGCCGTCCCGCCGTGGTGCTGGCCCATAACAAGACCCTTGCCGCGCAGCTTTACCAGGAATTCAAGAATTTCTTCCCGCAAAGCGCGGTGGAGTATTTCGTCAGTTATTACGATTATTACCAGCCGGAAGCCTACATACCCTCCGGCGATATCTATATCGAAAAAGAAGCCACCATCAACGACGAATTGCACAAGTAGCGCCTTTCCGCGACCCGCTCTTTATTCGAGCGGCGCGATTGCATCATCGTCGCCAGCGTGAGCTGCATCTATGGTCTGGGATCGCCCGAAGCTTATTACGGCATGCTGCTGATGCTCGAAAAGGGCCAGCATATCGGGCGGCAAGAGCTGCTGCGGCGGCTGGTGGAGATTCTTTACGAGCGCAATGATCACGATTTCCGGCGCGGGACCTTTCGCGTTCGCGGCGACACCGTCGAGTTATACCCAACTTACGACGACAACGCCTATCGGATCGAGCTATGGGGCGACGAGATCGAATCGCTCAGCCAGATCGATCCGCTCTTGGGCCAGGTAAAGCAAACGTATTTACGCCTGCCGATTTACCCGAAAACGCACTATGTGATGGACGCGCCCACGCGCGAGCAGGCGCTGCGCAGCATCGAAAACGAATTGCAATGGTGGCATAAAGAACTGGAGTCCCAGGGCAAGCTGATGGAAGCGCAGCGGCTGTATCAGCGCACCATGTTCGATCTGGAAATGATCCGCCAGATCGGGTTTTGTCACGGCATCGAGAACTACTCGCGCCATTTTTCCGGCCGCCTGCCCGGCGAGGCGCCGCCCACGCTGCTCGACTATCTGCCTAACGACGCGCTCATGTTCATCGACGAGAGCCACCAGACGGTGCCGCAATTGCGCGGCATGTCTCATGGCGACCGCTCGCGCAAGGATATTTTGGTCCAATACGGCTTCCGCCTGCCGAGCGCGCGCGATAACCGCCCGCTGACCTTCGAGGAGTTTGAAAACCGCGTCAATCAGGCGATCTATGTTTCCGCCACTCCCGGACCGTATGAACTGACGAAATCTGCCGGTGTGGTGGTGGAACAAATCATCCGGCCGACCGGGCTGACCGATCCCATCATCGAAGTCCGGCCCATCAAAGGCCAGGTGGACGATCTCTTGCACGAGATACGTCTGCGCGGCGAATGCAACGAGCGGGTGCTGGTGACCACGCTCACCAAGCGCATGGCGGAGGACCTTGCCGAATATTACTCGGAAGTGGGCGTGAAATGCGCGTATTTACATTCGGAGGTCAGCACGCTCGACCGGATCAAAGTGCTGCGCGATCTGCGCCGTGGAGCCTACGACGCACTGATCGGCGTCAACCTGCTGCGGGAGGGTCTCGATTTGCCGGAAGTTTCGCTGGTGGCGATTCTGGATGCGGACAAGGAAGGGTTCTTGCGCTCCAGCGGTTCGCTGATTCAGACCATGGGACGCGCGGCGCGCAACGTGAACGGACGGGCCGTTCTCTATGCCGATGTCATGACCGCGAGCATGAAACAGGCCATTCGGGAAACCGAGCGCCGGCGTGCGATTCAGGAAGCCTATAACGAGG
The DNA here is from genome assembly GCA_050746645.1 of Bryobacteraceae bacterium. Taxonomy (GTDB): domain Bacteria; phylum Acidobacteriota; class Terriglobia; order Bryobacterales; family Bryobacteraceae; genus Bog-105. The sequence goes on from JBOGMI010000967.1 coordinate 2,172, forward strand.
CCAACGGGATTACGCCTCAGACTATCGTCAAGCCTATCGATATGAGTCTTGTAGCCATTGCCGAAGCGGATTACGTCACCGTGCCCGCGGAGCCGGCTGCGGAAGCCGAAGCGGATCTCACGCCCGAACGGCGCGAAGCGCTGATCCGGGATCTGGAGATCAGGATGCGCGAGGCGGCCAAAGTATTCGACTTTGAAAAAGCAGCACAATTTCGTGACAAAATGAAAGCCCTGAAAGCGGGAGCCGTGTATGAACAAGCAACTGCAACTCGGGTTGGTAGTGGAGGGCAAGACCAATAATTCGCCGATTCTACGGCTGGGCGGAATCCGGGCGCAATTGGGTCCCGTCAAGTCGGAGAGCCTGGCGGTGGCGGCACGGGTTTCCAACTTCCTGAATGCGGGATACCCCGTAAGCCGCTTCGACGATCTGCAGGCGGCGCGCACCGTGCTTTTGCACGTTCCCGACGCTTCCCTGCCGCGCACCATAGAGGCGCTGTGCGCCGCCGGGATTCCGCTCGACGGAATGTCTTTCATCCTTTGCCAGAGTTGGCTCCCGAGCGCGGCGCTGGATCCGCTCGCGCGCCGCGGTGCGTCGGTCGCGACCATCGTGGAAGCGGCGGCCAGCCGCAACTGGTTCGTGGTGGAAGGCAACAGCGCGGCTGCACGGCAGATTCGCAAGCTGGTTGAGCAGGGCGGCGATGCGCGCGCCTTCGAACTGCGCCGCGGGGCAAAGCCGCTGTATTTTGCCGCCGAGTTGTTGGTGGACGCCCTCACCATGCCGCTTTTCCTCGCCGCCGAAGAAGCGCTGCGGGCCAGCGGCATTTCGGGAAAACATTTGCACGTGCTGCTGCGCGAGATCGCCGAAAAAGCCTTCCGGGATCTGTTGAAGGGCGGCCGCGGCCATTGGGGCGGGCCGCTTACCGAATGTTCGCCCGAAATTGCCGAGGAGCATTTAGCCGCCCTCCGCCAAGCATGCCCCGCTTTGGCGGAAACCGTCGATCGCCAGCTCGCCTGGGCATCCCAACAGATGCAGAAGCGAAAGCCGACAGCGGCGGGAGCTTGAAGCATTGGCTACACTAAGCCCATGGCGACCGAGTCTGTGCTGGGTTCCGAACAAGTAATGGCGTTTATCGCCGTCACTAACCCCGAACGCGCCAAGGAGTTCTACCGCGATGTTCTCGGCCTCCAACTTGTCGCGGAAGAACTCCCGTTTGCGCTGGTTTTCGATGCCCATGGCACAAGCCTCAGGGTATCCGTCGTGAAAGAGCTGGTACCGGCGAGATACACGGTGCTGGGTTGGATCGTCCCGGACATCGTTGCAACGGTCAAACAGTTGCAAGAGGCGGGAGTCAGACTTGAGCGCTACGAAGGAATGAAGCATCAAGATGAGCAGGGTATCTGGACATCGCCGAGCGGCGCCCGCGTAGCGTGGTTCAAAGATCCCGACGGCAACACGCTGAGCGTCACTCAATTCCAGGCGTCGCTCTCGGCTTAAGACAGGCTCAGGGTGAACCAGGATGCCAGCACCTCATCCGCCACTCGTCTCCGGCGCATGATTTGTCCGCGTTTGGTCCAGGTCTTGCGCCAGTTACGGATCACAATTCCGAAAGCTCGGAGAGAACGGAACTCAAACAGCAGACAGCCGCCAATGACCGCGCAGTCGCGCAATGTGATCGCGAGCCAATGGCGGCGATACAGATCGCCGGTCATATTCTTGATGCGCATCAGCCAGCGGTTCTTCACCGAATGCATATTGATCGCCGCCGGCACCGAGCGCCGGTTGGAGGGCAGTACGCGACGCACGTGGTAAGCAACGGCTTCCGGAGTGTAGAGGCATTTCCAGCCGAGCAGTTGTGCACGCCAGGCGACATCGGCATCCTCGCGATAGGCAAAAAAATCCTCGTCAAAGAATTCGCCGGCGATCGAAATGTCCTCGATCATGCGGCGGCGGTAGAGCGCGGCGGC
>JBOGMI010000968.1:0-2115 GCA_050746645.1 Bryobacteraceae bacterium
CGGTCTTGTGGTCGGGCTGCCTCATATATGGGATCGGCGCCGGCGTTCTGATTGGCTGGCACATTCATCATTACGGACTGGCCGTAATCGCCCTGCAGATTTTCATTTTCCTGCCTGCTGTTGTATACACCCTGCGTTTTCAGCGGACGGAAGCCGTCACGCCCTCGGCATTGCACTTTCGCCCTGCCGCAAGCCCATACGTGCTCCCGTTCCTGGCTGTGATGCTGGCGACCGGGTATGTGGTCGCACACGGGGTCTTGGAACCGGATGCGAGCGCGTATCGCTTCCAGGCGACGATCTTCGCGAACGGTGAACTCTCGGCTCCTGCACCCCCCGGCGCGGTCAACACGCCGGATACGCAACTGCCGATAGATTTTACGCACCATATCGTAGACAACGGGCGCTGGTTCTCGAAATATCCGGTTGGATGGCCCGCAGTGCTGGCGATCCCGGAAAAACTACATTTCGGCTGGGCGGCCGCGCCGCTGCTTGGCGCCCTTCTGCTGGTGATCGCCGGATGGATTGCTCGCGAGGCGTTTGGGGCGGCGGCAGTGGCGCCCTCTCTGTGGATCGCTGTTTTGTCGCCTTACTGGCTGGCGACCTGCGTGGCAGTGCTTTCCGACGCGCTCTGCGCTGTGCTCGTAGCCGGCGCTTGCCTGTATTGCCTGCGCGCTCTGCGCGGGCGAAGTGTGCGGAACTTCGCCCTGATGTACGCTTTTTTGGTTCCGGCCTTCCTTGTCCGCCCCTATACCGCGCTGGTTGCTTCGGTAGTCTACGGGATCGCGGCCCTTCTTTGGTCGTGGAGGAATCGTTCCTTGTTCGTCCGTGTTGCGTCCATCAGCGTGCTGGCGGGCGCGGCCGCAATCGCACTGGTGCTCCTGTTTAATTTCGTCTACACCGGCAGTGCCTTGCTATCTCCGTACGCCCTTTACAAAGGCCGCGCGGTTCCCAACGAGATTACCGCCAGCCCCACGCTCATTTTGGAGAATCTGGTCCATGGATGGCGGTTTACCGCACAGTCCGTCCTTGTCTTCAGTTTCCCGCTTGTTTTTGTGCTTGCCGCTTACGGTTTATGGTCTCAGCGCCGCTCCTGGCAGGCTTGGCTGCTGGCTCTGCTCTTCCCAGCCTTGGTTGTGGCCTATCTTGCCGATTCCGGCGGCCCCTCTTCGGTAGTCGGCGAACGCTATTGGTTCGAGGGATTTTTCGGGATCGCCATATTGGCCGGCCAGGGACTGCTGGCACTCAGTTCCGCGTGGCGCCCCTCCAGGCGGCTCGTAGTGTTCGGCATCGCGGCCGTCACCTGCGCCCAGATCTGTCTGACCGTGGCTGCCATCCAAGTGCTCGATTCCCGCGCCCGGCCCTACGCCGTTGTGCGCGCCGCAGCACAGAAATTCCACCACTGCCATTGCGCCGTTTTCATCGGCGACTCCCCTCCTGATTTCTACAGCCGCAACATGGATCTGAACACTGCGCAATGGCAGAACGCCAGCGTGTTTTACTTCAACGATCCCGGACCCGCACAGCGCCAGAAGTGGGCCACCCTCTACGGTTGGCAAAGCTGGGCCGTTATCGCTTATGACCCGCAAACGCAAAGTGCCCGTCTCTATAGCCCGGCCGGCCGGCGTATTAAGTCGTACTAGTACTCCGCGGCTTGCCCGATAGCGCCTTGTTTTCCTAGACACCCCCCGATACAAACGCGTAAAATGGAGCCAATAGTTAAAGTATGCGGCTCACGACAGTTCCGGACGCGAAAATCCGTGTGTTCCGGGCGGTACCGGTTGGACACAAGCTTTATGTTGCCCTAGCTCTGTACTGCGCTCTGCTGCTGCTAGCTGCCCCGCTTTTCCGCTACCTGCTCGGACCCGACCTGGTTGCCTACATATCGATTGCACGCCATTATGCCACCGGCGACTGGGCGGATGCAGTCAATACCTACTGGAGTCCGCTGGTTAGTTGGCTGACGGCCCCCCTAGTCTTGATTGGCATCCCCGGCCTGATTGCCTTCAAGATCGTTGGCATCTTCGCCGGAGCCGCGGCGTTATTGGCAACGGTAAAACTGGCTCGCGGTTTCGAGATCTCAAGCGGCATTCAGACTGTCATCGTTTGCACCGCGGC
>JBOGMI010000969.1:0-3685 GCA_050746645.1 Bryobacteraceae bacterium
AATCCCAACATCAAGCCCTCCCCGCGCACTTCTTTGATGAAGCGGAATTTGCCCATCAGGTCGATGAGCCGGGAGCGGAAGTAAGCTCCCATCGATTTGATCGAAGGCAGCAGTTCGTCGAGAATATCGAAGAACTCCAGCGCCACGCGGCAGGCGAGAGGGCCTCCGGCATAGGTCGATCCGTGCATGCCTTGTTTGATCATGGCCGCCGCTCTTTCATTGGCGATGGCGACGCCGAGCGGCAAGCCGCAGGCCATCGGTTTCGCGGCCAAGGTAATGTCCGGCATGAGCACGGGGTCGAGCAGTTGATAGGCGAAATACGCGCCGGGCCGTCCGACGCCGCATTGAATCTCGTCGAATAGAAGCAGGGCGTTGTAGCGGTCCGCCAATTCGCGTGCGCGGCGGGCAAACGGCTCCGAAATCGGGAAAATGCCGCCTTCGCCTTGGATGAATTCGAGCACAATGGCAGAGGTTCGCTCGCTCACCGCGGCTTCGAGCGCCTCGACATCGTTGCGCGCGACAAACCGTGCGCCTGGTAGCAGCGGCTCGAAATCGTGCCGGTATTTGGGCTGGCCGGTGATCGAAAGCGCGCCGAGCGTGCGGCCGTGGAACGATCCGTCGAGCGCCACGATCTCGTGCTTGGCGGGATCGATGGAGTTGCCCCAGGCGCGGATCATTTTCATTGCCGTCTCCATAGCTTCCGCACCCGAATTGCAGAAGAAGCAGCGGTTTAAGCCGCTGAGCTTCGCCATGCGCTCGGCCAGCCGGCCCTGGTACTCGTTGTAATAGAGATTCGAGGAGTGCAGCAGCAAGCCCGCCTGCTCGCGAATGATCTTCGTGATGCGCGGGTGCGCGTAGCCGAGCGCATTCACGCCGATGCCGGTGATGAAATCGAGATAGCGCTTGCCGGCGACGTCGTACACGTAGCAGCCTTTGCCGCGATGGAGCGCAACCGGATAGCGGGCGTAGTTCTGGACCAGGTACTCGCGTTCGAGCGCGGCGATCTCCTCAAAGCTGGAAGTCATAGAAATATAATACGGACTGTTAAAATGACCTACAGAACCCCGACCGTGAGGGAGGGGAACTGAGAGGACTTATAGACACGCATGGCTGCATCGCCGCGCCGCAAATCGGTCGCCGTTGACATAGGGGGCGTCAAAGTTGGCGGATCGAATCCGATCGTCGTCCAATCGATGACCAATACCGATACGGCGGACAGCGCGGCTACCGCCAATCAAGTGATGGAATTGGCTCGTGCCGGTTCGGAACTGGTGCGGGTCACGGTGAATACCGATCAGGCCGCGCAGGCGGTGCCGAAGATCGTGGATACGGTGCGCAGTTTCGGCGTGAACGTTCCGATTATCGGCGACTTCCATTACAACGGCCATCTGCTGCTGAAAAAATACCCCGATTGCGCGCGGGCGCTGGCGAAATACCGCATCAACCCGGGAAATGTGAATATCGGCCGCAAGCACGACGATAATTTCCGCGTCATGATCGAAGCCGCCATTGAATACGACAGGCCGGTGCGTATCGGCGTGAATTGGGGTTCGCTCGATTCGGTGCTGCTGACGCAGATGATGGACGAAAACTCGCGCGCGGCCGAGCCGCTCGACGCCATGGAAGTGACCAAGCGCGCCATCGTCGAAAGCGCTCTACGCAGCGCCGAGGCGGCGGAACGCTATGGGCTCGGGCGCGACAAGATCATTCTCAGCGCGAAAGTTAGCAATGTGCAGGACTTGGTCGATGTCTATCGGATGCTTGCCGCGCGCTGCGAATATCCGCTGCACCTCGGCCTGACCGAGGCCGGGCTGGGCTCGAAGGGCATAGTCGCCACCACCGCCGCGCTTTCGGTGCTGTTGCAGCAGGGAATCGGCGACACGATTCGCGCGTCGCTCACGCCGCTGCCCAATGGCGACCGTGCCGACGAAGTAATCGTCTGCCAGCAGATTCTCCAAGCGCTGAATCTGCGCAGCTTCACGCCGCAAGTGGCGGCATGTCCCGGCTGCGGACGCACCACCAGCACGTTCTTCCAGGACATGGCGGATCAGATCCAAAGTTATCTGCGCGAGCAGATGCCGGTGTGGCGGGAAAAATATGCCGGAGTGGAAGAGATGCGGGTCGCGGTGATGGGATGCGTCGTGAACGGGCCGGGTGAATCGAAGCACGCGCACATCGGCATCTCGCTTCCGGGCACTTTCGAGAAGCCGGTCGCGCCGGTCTATATAGACGGCAAGCTGGCGACCACATTGCGCGGCGAAAAAATTGTTGCGGAATTCCGCGAGCTGCTGGATAACTACGTCGAGCGCAAGTACGGCTCCTCCGCACGGCAGTTCGCCGACATCATCGCGTAACCCGCGGGTGCGCTGTGTTTTATGCACCCAGAAACCGATTCAATTGCGGAATTGCAAGCCAAGGTGCAAAAGCTGGAGCGGCGCGTGGCCATGCTCGAAGGCCGCGAAGTGCCGGCCCCCTCATCGCCGAAATCGCCCGCGCCCGAACCGGAGCGGCTCGAATCGCGGCTCGGAGTCACGCTCGTCAACCGGGCCGGCGCTATCACCCTTGCGCTCGGGATTCTCTTCTTTTTCAAATATGCCGTCGATAACCGCTGGATCGGCGCCGCCGGGCGGGTGACTCTCGGAATGGTTGCCGGGCTTCTGCTCGTGGGTGTTGCCGAGCGGCTGCGAAGCCGTGGCCAGAAAGCGTTTGCGCAAGGCATAGCGGGATGCGGCATCGCCATTTTGTACACCGCGCTCTATGCTTCGTTCGCGTATTACCGTTTGTTCCCGCAATGGCTCGCGCTTTGCGGGATGATTGCGGCGTGCGTGCTTTCCTTTGCTCTTTCGCTCCGCTACGGCACTTCTGTGCTGGCGGTGCTCGGCACGGCCGGTGCGATTTTCGCGCCTGTGTTCCTGGGCCATGCCTTCCCGCATCCCTTCCTCTTCTTCTCCTATCTGTTGGTGGTCGATATCGCCGTATTCGCAGCCGCATCGCGGGGGCACTGGGCCATCGTCTCCGCGATCGCGTTTGCGGCCACGGCGATTCTGCTCGTCGTCTGGACATGCAGTTCCAGCGCCGCAGCCAGCACAGGTACCGGCGTGCTGTTTCTATGCGCCTTTTTCGCGCTCATTTTCGCGAGTTCTCTCCGCGCTGCCGCGCCCGCACTTTTGCCGCTGAATGCGGGCTGGACCGTCATTTCGGCCTGGATGCTGCTCGACCACAATCATCCCGGCTGGCTCGCTGTATTCGCCCTGGGTCTCGCCGCCGTCCATTTGATTGCGGCTGTATCGGGTGAGCGCACACCCGCTGTGCGCAACTGGCTCTACGCACTCGGCCATGCCTGCCTCCTCACCGCCGCGCTGCGAGAACTCACCCTCTGGGCAGTAAACCATTCCGCACCCGTCAACCGAGCCAGTGTCATCGGCGAAAGCACATCGGTTTTTCTCGCCATTTATGCCATTGCCGAGATCGCGCTGGGCGTCCTGCGGCGTTCGCCACTCGACCGCCTCATCGGTCTGGCGCTTCTCATTGCGGTCGTCGGCAAACTGTATTGCTACGACGTATGGCAATTGACCCAGTTCTATCGCATCTCCGCCTTTGTCGCCCTTGGCATCCTGCTCCTCGCGGCATCTTATATTTACTCCCGCTACCGCGAAAAATTAGAATCGCTCTGGGCCGGCAACGG
>JBOGMI010000970.1:0-2105 GCA_050746645.1 Bryobacteraceae bacterium
TTTTCTACTCGATTATTGAAGTGGCGACCGGCTTTGCGCCGAATTTCGCGACGTTTCTTGTGCTGCGAGCCTTATTCGGGATAGGGATGGGCGGCGAATGGGGCGTGGGCGCGTCGCTGGCGATGGAAAAAGTTCCGCCGCGGTGGCGCGGCGTGCTCTCCGGATTCCTGCAGCAAGGCTATGCGCTGGGCGGGTTGCTCGGGGCGCTGGCTTATTTCTTTTTGTTCCCGCATTGGGGCTGGCGGCCGTTGTTCATCATTGGCGGGCTGCCGGCGCTGCTGGCGATCTTTGTGCGCATGCGCGTATCGGAATCCGCGGTTTGGGAGCGGTCGCGGCATAAGAACTGGAGTGCGCTCGGCGCCGGCATTGCACGGCATTGGAAGCTGTTTCTGTATCTCGTGGTGCTTATGGCGGGGATGAACCTGTGCTCGCACGGCACCCAGGATATGTATCCGACTTTCTTGCAGCGGTTCTGGCATTTCGGGCCGAAGGAGCGCTCGCTGATTGCGGCGATCTCGATGATCGGCGCGCTGGTAGGAGGCGTCGTGATTGGGCTGCTGTCGGACCGCATTGGGCGCCGGCGCGCGATCGTTTTGGCGCTCATAGGCGGAATCGTTTTGACGCCGCTTTGGGCGTATGCGCCAAGCGTGGGTTTGCTGATTACGGGCGCATTTCTGATTCAGTTCTGCGTGCAAGGTGCATGGGGTGTGATTCCGGCGCATTTGAGCGAGCTTTCGCCCAATGCGATTCGCGGCTTTCTGCCTGGATTTGCGTACCAATGCGGCGTGCTGCTGGCCGGTCCTGTGGATGTGGTGGAAGCGACTTTCGCGCAGCATATGAGCTACGCGACCGCGATGGCGATGACCGCGAGCGTGGTGTTCGCGGTGACGATAGTGCTGACGGCGGTGGGGCGGGAGAAGAAGGCGGTGGTGTTTTGAAGCGCTGCCTAGGCTACCCGCGAATCCCTAAGCTTTCTTCTGAACCTTTGCCCAACTGTCCCGCAACCCGACGGTCCGATTGAAAACCGGCCGCTCGGCCGCCATTCCGCTATCCCTGCAAAAATAGCCGAGACGTTCGAACTGAAATCGATCGCCAGGCTGAGCCTTCGCCAGTGACGGCTCGGCTTTGCCGTGCACGACTTCGAGCGATTGCGGATTCAGGTACGCGGTAAAATCCTTGCCTTCCGGAGACTCGTTAGGATTTTTGACGCTGAAGAGCTTGTCATAAAGGTGAACCTCGATCGGAATCGACTCCGCTGCCGAGACCCAGTGGATGGTGGACTTCACTTTCCGGGTTGGCTGACCGCTGCGCGTCTCGGCGTCGTAGGTGCAATGGATCTCTGTAACCTCTCCGGTAGCAGGATCTTTGACAATATCTTGGCACTTAATGATGTAGCCATAGCGCAGCCGGACTTCGTTTCCGGGATACAGGCGGTAGTAACCTTTCGGCGGCGTCTCGCGAAAATCCTCCTGCTCGATCCAGAGTTCACGGCCGAAGGGCAGCGAGCGGGTGCCTTGGCTTGGGTCCTCGGGGTTGTTGATCGCTTCCAGAAACTCAACCTGGCCTTCGGGATAGTTCGTCAAGATAAGCTTGACAGGGCGCAGGACGGCCATCACGCGGAGAACCGTTTTGTTCAGATCCTCGCGAATGTGATATTCAAGCTTCTCAAACTCAGTAGTGCCGTTCGTCTTGGATACGCCGAGACTGCGCGCAAAATTGCGCAAACCTTGCGACGAATAACCGCGGCGGCGCATGCCGCTAATCGTTGGCATCCGCGGATCGTCCCAGCCCTCCACGGCGCCTTCTTCCACCAACTGGAGGAGCTTGCGCTTACTTAATACTGTATAAGTCAAGTTCAACCGGTCAAATTCGATCTGCCGCGGATGGAAGACGCCAAGCTGTTCCAGAAACCAGTTGTAGAGCGGGCGATGGTCTTCAAACTCCAGCGTGCAAATCGAGTGGGTGACGCCTTCGATGGAATCGGATTGACCGTGCGCCCAGTCGTACATGGGATAGATGCACCAGTCATTGCCCGTACGATGATGCTCGGCGTGCAAGATTCGGTACATCACGGGATCCCTCATATTGAGATTCGGCGATGCCAT
>JBOGMI010000971.1:0-3708 GCA_050746645.1 Bryobacteraceae bacterium
TGAATGGTGCTTTCTTTTGCGCTCGCGAAGCCGTTCGTCTGATGAAGGAACAGCAGCCGCGGGGTGGCAGGATTATCAATAACGGATCTATTTCGGCGCATACGCCGCGGCCCAATTCAGCACCCTATACAGCAACTAAACACGCCATTACCGGACTTACCAAGAGCATCTCGCTCGACGGCCGCTCCTGGAATATTGCTTGTGGACAGATTGACATTGGAAATGCCGCGACGGAGATGACCGAGCGTATGACGCAAGGCGTTCTGCAGGCCAACGGAACTGTAGGCGCCGAACCTCGTATGGAAGTAAAACATGTTGCCGATGCAGTTGTCTTTATGGCGAGTCTTCCCTTAGAAGCCAATGTTCCATTTATAACGGTGATGGCGACCGCAATGCCTTATATCGGGCGTGGATGAGTAACCGGCGGCTCGGATACAATCTTCGGATAGTGGGTCATCCGGGAGCCATTTCGTACAGTGTGGATCCGAGGGTTGGTGCGTAACGTTGTGAAGGACGGAAACCAGGAGGGATTTTCTCCATGCCGGAAGAAGTGCAGAGAACCAAAATGATTGCCTACCCTTGCTCTTTCTGAGCGACCGCTTCCGCCGCTGACGAGGAGTATAGATAGTTGCGCGAACCCGGCCAATCGAGTGAATGACGTATTTTGCGGCTCGTCGCTTTGGTATCCGGCGCCAGTTTTGAAAACCGGCGACGCGATCATAGAAAGGAACATCGCTATGCACTGGAAACCGGCCCTCGCCTCCCTGCTATTTCTCCTGATTGCGCCGGTCCGCTTCCTGGCGGCGCAAACCCCGCCGCCCACGGTCGCTGCTCCCCGATCCCACCTCGCGTTGTCCGACTTCTACGCGCACGATCCTTTCATCCTTGCCGACCGCACCACCAAGACCTACTACCTCTACACTGCCATCGGCGCCCGGCAATCGCCCAACGGCCACGCCGGCGTCGTGGTCTACAAAAGCACCGACCTGAAATCCTGGGAGGGGCCCCACCTCGTCTTCACCGTGCCTGACGGCATTTGGGCCAATCCGGCCGACGGCGCCTGGGCCCCGGAGGTCCATCGTTATCGCGGAGAGTTTTATCTCTTCGTGACTCTCCACAACAACAAGAAGCTGCTGTACGAACCCGTCCCCGTCACCCATCCGATCTATCAAGGCAAGCCCGCGACCCATCACCTCCGCGGCACGCAGATCTTCATCGCCGATTCTCCTGATGGCCCGTTCCGGCTACTCGGTAAAGGCAGCGCCACGCCGCCGGACTACATGGCGCTCGATGGGACTTTCTATGTGGAGAACGGAATTCCCTACATGATCTATGCCCATGAGTGGATTCAAATCCTGGATGGCACGATGGAGGCCATCCGCCTTGCGCCCGACCTCTTCCACTCCGTGGGCCAGCCCTTCTATCTATTCAAAGGCTCCGATGCGCCCTGGCTCGCCGAGCAGCACGCGACCTCGGCCAAGCCCCGCACGTACGTCACCGACGGCCCGTTCCTTTACCGCACCAGGAATGGCAAGCTTCTGATGCTGTGGTCCAGTTATCGCAACGGTCTCTATATGGAGGCTCTCGCCTATTCCGTCAGCGGGAAGTTGGAAGGGCCATGGCGCCAGTCAGCGCCTTTGGTCGGCAACGACAGCGGTCACGGCATGCTGTTTCACACCTTCGACAACAAGCTGATGCTCGTCCTGCACCATCCGTTCCGCCGGGCGCACGCGAAGCTCTATGAGATGCGCGATACCGGCGACACCATCGTGGTCGTCCGTGAGTGGAAGTAAGGGAAGTACGGGTACCCGGCAATGTAGCGGATATCGCAGAGCCTCACTATAATGAACTCGATGCGCATTCTCGTTCTGGGACGAGTACTGGTATTGGGGGCTCTCTCGGCAGCGGTGCTTGTTTCCGCACCGCCGGCAAAACAGGACGCGGGACCAGGCAAACCGGTCGCGCCGCCGGTGAAGCGGCGGATCGCCGTTTTTAATTTCGACAACGCCGCCCATCCCAGGTCGTCCAATATTTTTGCCGTGATGCAAGGCCCCGCTCCCGACCTGGGCAAGGCCGCCGCCGATATGGTGATCACACGATTGGTGCAGGACGGCCGGGTGACGGTGGTGGAGCGTAACGCAATCGCCAAGCTACTGGCCGAGCAGAATCTGAGCAACAGCGACCGTACCGATCAGCAGACGGCCGCGAAGCTTGGGCGCATTCTGGGGGTGGATGCGATTGTTCTCGGCAGCGTGACGCAATACGATTTTCTGGACAAGACATCGAGCACGCACGGCAGGCCTGGATTTATGGGCTTTGGCACGAGTTCTCCCAAAATCAAGCAGGAACTGAAGGCGCACGTGCAGATCGACGCCCGCGTGGTGAGCCCGGACACGTCGGAAGTCCTCACCGTGGCGGAAGGCGACGGCGTGATCGACCGCAAGCAGAAGGTAGATTTCACCGAAATCAGCAACCTGGAGATGGGCAAGGGCAATCTTCACGATTCGATCATGAGCGAAGCGATGGACAAGGCCGTGTCGCAGGTGGTCGCCGGGTTGGAGCAGAGCTTACCGCAGATTCCTGCTCATGCGGTAGTCGTCAATGGATTGGTTGCCGACGCGAGCGATTTGGGCCAGCTCATTTTGAATGTTGGCGCTCGCAACGGCGTCAAGCAGGGAGACCACTTACAGATATGGCGAGGCGGCAAAGAAGTTCGCGATCCCGCAACCGGACGCGTGCTGATGCGGGAGGATATCCTGCTCGGCGAGGCCGTGGTGCATACCGTAAGGGACCGGTTTTCCATCGCCGCATATCAAGGCAAGCCGGGCGTGAAGATCGGGGATATCGTGAAAAGCTCAGCCAAAACTGAGTAATCGCGACTGAGAGTTGGGCTTTGGCCTTGTTGGCGGCGGCCGCGCCGCTCGGCTCACTCAGTTCTTGACCTATCGTGACTTCTATTGGTATGGAATCACGGTGACTGCCACGGAATTGTCGTCACGGAATTTCGTGCTGTGATATTGTGCTGGCGCAATGCGAATCGCCGGCGGAATTCTGCTTCTTGGCTGCGCAGGCCTTGCTTACTCGTGCAGCATGGTGCAAGTCTCTTGCAATTTTTTGGATGACAAGTCTCCTGTGGTTTTTGTCGGAACCGTAATCTCGCCTCAGGATCCCGAGTCGGAAGTACTGCTGCACAGATCTCCGATTACCTTCAGGGTTACCGAGCGCTTCCGCGGCAATATAGGGCAGCAAGTTTCTGTTTATGAAGCCGGCACGTCCTGCGATTTTGCATTCAAACGGGAACAATCATACGTTGTCTTCGCCTATTTCCAAAATGGCCGGCTGATGACCTCTGAGCTTACCTCCACGCGGTCCACAAAAACAGCCGGCGCCCTCATAGCGCAGCTTCGGGCCATGGAGGAAGGGCGGCGACCAGCATCATTGTTCGGATATCTTGGCGAAGGTGAGCGGGCCTTGGGGGGCATCAGGATAGAAGCGATTTTGCACGGTCGGGCATTCACGTCGCAAACCCGCGCCGACGGGTCATTCGCGTTCGCCTATCTGCCTCCGGGAGATTATCGTTTAAACGGATGTTCACCCCTGAGGCGGAGTAAATTTTGCAGGGTAAACCATTGTTTCTTAACGAGGTTTGCGGCGCGCGGGCAATTTCTTGCGCGTGACCACAGGAGTCCCGGTGTGAGGCAGCGCTTC
>JBOGMI010000972.1:0-6941 GCA_050746645.1 Bryobacteraceae bacterium
GGAAGCCGTTTTTACCCAAATGAATGGGGTAGAGCTCTATTACACGCAAAGAATTATCATGACCAAGGACTACAAATATGTCTACAACGGATTCGATTTCGATGAACTTTATGACTTGAAGCAGGACTCGCATGAGACGCGAAATCTTGCCTTTCCCGACGTAAATGTTTCGCGGTCACGAATACGGCAAGGGAAGGCCATGAACGACATCACGGACGTACCTTGGCCGCCGCTTCCCTCACATCTGGCAGAAGTCAGGCGCGATCTGCTTCAGCGCATGTGGAAGTTTGCCCAGGAGCATAAAGATCAGATATTCAATCCCTATATTACGGTCGCGATGGCGCCCCTTGGCCCCGGCGTGGAGTTGTGAAGGTTTGGAAGCTGTGCTTCACTTGTAACTCACGTGAATTTCACTTGCCAGGAATTCAATTGCAGCCCAAAATGCTGTCATGATCCAGCGAAGTCCGGCTGCTGCCTGTGGCGGGTTCCGGAGGAGGGGTCAGTCGGGCAACTGCCGCTGGAATTGAGCTGTGAAAGGTGGAATACGTCGTGGAAAAGTTAAGAATATTCTCCGAGATGCTGTTTTTTATTAGCCTCCTGCTGGCGGCGGCGCAAAGCGCTTGGGCGCAGCAGGGTGCTTCCATCAACGGAACGGTCCTCGATTCATCGGGTGACGTGATCCCAAATGCGGCCCTTACGTTGACCGATATCGCCACCGGAGTCACGCGGCAGGCAGTCTCATCCGCTGAGGGATATTTCGACTTCACGAATCTTCGCGCCGGCGGCTACAGCCTCCGTATCGCGGCCAAAGGGTTCCGCCCGTCGATCCTAAGCAGCCTCACGCTCAACGTGGCGCAGCAGATGACCGTAAAGCCGGTCCTCCAAGTAGGCGCAACGAAACAGGTGATCGAAGTCACCGCGGCCCCGCCGCTTGTGACCACGGCGTCCGCTTCCATCCAGCAGACTGTCCATACAAGACAGATAACGAACCTGCCGCTCAACGGCCGCAATCCCGTGCAGTTATTGTCTTTGACTCCGGGGGTAATCGCCGACGGGAGTGGCGGTCAATACGGAGCGACCCAGCTCCAGTTCACCGCGCCGGGCACCAGGGCGACTGATTTCAACTATACGCTGGAAGGCGTGACAAACAACAATCCGTACTATGATCTTGCGAACCCTTATCCCAATCCCGATGCGCTACAGGAATTTACGGTAACCACCCGAGGCGTAAGCGCAACTCTTGGGCGCGGCTCCGCGCAAGTGGAGGCGCAGGTCAAGTCCGGCACGAATCAAGTCCACGGGACGGCCTATGAATTTGTTCGCAACACAGATTTCGATGCGCGTTCCTTCTTCTCTCCGACCGTCTCTGTCTATCGGCGCAACCAGTTCGGTGGAACCGTGGGCGGGCCCATTGTTAAGAACAAACTTTTCTTCTTCGCGGCCTATCAAGGGACACGAGCCAACGGCGGAGCGGGCGTGCATCAATATCACACCTTGACGGCAGCAGAGCGCAACGGAGATTTCTCCGGGTCGTCTAAACCGCTCCTTAATCCAGAGACGACCTTAAAATTCCCGGACAATGTTATACCTCCCACGGAGATCATGCCTTTTGCGGTGAATTATATGAATAAGTTCTTGCCCTCGCCGAACACTCCCGCGGGCGATTTCTATCTGTTTCAACCGGTACACACGGTCACAGAGAATCAGGTGGTTGGCCACATAGATTACGCTCTTGGCTCCCACGATAGAATAGCGTTCCTCTATTTCATCGATAATATTCCTCAGGTCGTGGGAAGCTCAAACGCTCTGAGCGCGGCTCAGGTCTCAAAGTTCCCCACGCGCACGCAAGACTGGACACTCAGCTATACCCATATTTTCTCTCCGAACCTGCTCAACGAATTCCATGCAACGTATAGCCGCGCCGCCTATGGCGTCATCAACGATCCGAACCTATTCGCGAATTTCACCGAGCTCGGCCTCGATGTCAATGGTGGTAATAGCCTTTCATCTTTCGGCCTTATACCGCAGGCAAAAATGAAGCTCTCCGGTTATTGGAACGACGGCCCGGCTGCTCCGACCAGGGATATTGCACCGAATACTGAGATATCGGATATGCTGTCCTGGGTACATGGGCGCCACACGCTCCGATTCGGAACCCAGATCTTAAAAAATCGGATCAATGAACTTCAAAACTGGCTAACAGGTGGCTTTTTGACTTACAACGGTTATGCTAGTAACAATAGCGCGGTTGATTTTTTGTTAGGATATGCCTCGCAGTTCCGACAGCAACAACCAACGATCAGCCGCCTCCACCAGATTGTACCAAATTTTTATGTCCAGGACGACTTTCGGGTTACGCGGCGGCTAACGCTTAATCTAGGGCTACGATGGGATCCGTTCTTTGGCTATACATCCGAACGGAACAAATTATCCACTTTCATTCCTGGCAAGCAGTCCGCCGTGTTCCCGCTTGCACTTCCCGGTTTGCTGTATCCGGGCGATGACGGCCTGCCGGATAGCATCGTGGGAAACCGCCTCAACAATCTGGCGCCCCGCGTTGGAATCGCCTGGGATGTCTTTGGGAATGGGAAGACGGCAGTTCGAGCGAGTTTCGGTATATTCTATGTTCCTACGACAAAGGAGGAGAATCTCAACAGGTTCACTCTCATACCGCCGTTTACGCACGACATCATACAGAACAACGTCAACCTGAATCAACTATGGGCGGGAAGCCCCTTCCATGGTGTCGATCCATTCCCCTTTCCGACCGGGAGTATCGAGCAGTTGAAGAGCGTGCCGTTTCTGCCAACGACTGCCACCACCAGTTTTGGACTGCCGTTCAAGACGCCATCAAATCAGCAATGGAGTTTCTCGATTCAGCAAGCCCTGGGCGCAAATATGGGCCTTGATCTCGCTTATATCGGCGCGGCGGATTCGCATCAGTTTACTTCGCTCGATGGAAATCCGGCCGTTTATATCCCTGGGCATTCGACTAGGGGCAACGTTCAGCAACGCCGCCTCTACCCCTATATTGGCCCAATCTCAGAGGACGCCAACGCGGTGAGTTCGAACTACAATGCGCTGGAGGTTACGTTCAGGAGACGATATGCCAGAAACTTTATGTTCCTTTCCACCTATACCTGGTCGAAGGCTCTGGGTGTGGATGCGCCTCTTGGAGAAGGCGGGTTCGGAACAAGGGACCCTTTCAACAGGCAGCTCGATTATGGCTTGCTCTCGTTTAGCAGAACAAACAACTGGGTTACGACTTTTATCTGGGACTTGCCTTTTGGCAAGCATCTGTCCTCGGCGATCCTGCGCAGCGTAGCTTCCGGCTGGGAATTGAACGCGATCAATACGGTCCGGAGCGGGGCGCCGTTGACGGTCCGTTCGGGCCGGGACCCGCTCCTGAACGGAAATAATCTCGAAACCGCCGATCTCATTGGAAATCCAAGCTTGCCCGGCGGGCGTTCGGAAGGCGAGCGGATTCTTGAATGGTTTAACACGGATGCGTTCGCGCAACCGGCAATCGGAAGCTACGGAACCACGGGAATCAATACGATCATAGGGCCTGGGACATGGAACGTGGACTGTGGAATTTATAAAAGCTTCGCAATCAAAGAGGATGTAAATTTGCAGATACGCGGCGAATTCTACAACATGCTGAACCACCCGAATCTTGGCAATCCAAACACTACGCTTTCGAACGGGACCTTTGGAAGGATCACGGGAACGGGGGACCCCCGAGTGATTGAAGTTGGTGCTCACCTAAGCTTTTGAACCGACATGAAGAAATCGTTGCCTTGTGAGAGACGTACGTTCTTGCTTGCTTGCGCGGCAGCCGTTGCCGCACCGGTATTGCCAGCACACACCGCATCTCGAGCTCAGCACTCCAACCTGGCACCGACCCCGCCGATGGGATGGAGTAGCTGGAATCACTTCCGCGACAACATCAGCGATGCTCTCATGCGCTCCCAGGCGGACGCGATGGTAGAAACCGGAATGAAGGCCGCCGGTTACGCCTACATCAATATCGATGCAGGATGGCAAGGCCGGAGGGATGAAAAGGGATTTATCCATCCCAACGAGCGGTTCGCGGATATGAAGTCCTTGGCTGATTATGTCCACGCCAAAGGTCTCAAGCTGGGAATCTATTCGTCGCCAGGTCCCCAAACGTGCGGTGGCTATGAAGGAAGCTACGAGCACGAAGGCCAAGATGCCGAAACCTACGCTGCATGGGGTGTGGATTACTTGAAGTATGACTGGTGCACGACTGGGAAGGTGTACAAGCCCAGCGAGTATCCAGAAGCTTTCAGGAAGATGCACGAGGCGCTAGTTCGCACCGGGCGGCCGATTGTCTTGAGTATTCACGGGCGGGGAAAAGTGTGGGAATGGGCCAGTTCGGTGGGCGCCAATCTGTGGAGGACGACCGGCGATATCAAGGACAATTACAACCGGATGATTGCAATTGGTTTCGACCAATCCGGCCTTGAGAGATTTGCCGGGCCTGGGCACTGGAACGATCCCGATATGTTGGAGGTCGGAAACGGTAGCATGACAGCCAGGGAGTACCGGATGCACATGAGCCTCTGGTGCCTGCTGGCGGCTCCTCTGATCGCTGGAAACGACTTGACTCAGATGACGCCGGAAATTCGCTCGATTCTTACAAACCCGGAAGTGATTGCAGTGGATCAAGACGCAGCAGGAATCCAAGGGCGTCGCGTTAGAGAAGAGGGCCCCATTGAGATCTGGATGAAGCCGCTCTCGGACGGAAGCAAAGCAGTGGGCTTGTTTAATCGTGAACAGGGGACGGTGCAGATAACTGTACGCCTCAGCGATCTTGGTCTGGCACGAACTGCCGAAGTGCGGGACCTCTGGGCTCACGAGGACCGCGATACAGTTCACGACAGCTACACTGCCAGCGTTCCTCAACACGGGACTGTGCTGCTTAAGATAAAGTGAACGAAACACAAATCGCACAAAGTATACTTCTACCGCTGGGAGCAGCTTAATGACCAAAGGTTTGGACAGACGCACCTTTTTGAGCTCGTTTGCAGCCGCTGCTTCGGCTCCCCTTGCGGCGGAAGCCGCCGCTGCGCAAAGCAACAGCGGCAAACGCCCGAACATCGTCATCATCATTGCGGATCAGTTTCGCGGCGATTTCATCGGCGCCAACGGCCAGAACCCGATGGGCGTGACCCCGAACCTGGACGCCATGGCTCACCGCGGGGTGACCATGCAGAACGCCGTCACCAACCAGCCGCTCTGCTCTCCTTCGCGTGCCTGCCTGTTTACCGGCATGTACGCGACTCAAACCGGGATGTGGAAACTGCCGCCGGGAGTGGAGCTGAACCGCAGCTTGCCGACGCTTGCAAGCATCTTGCGCGGCCAAGGATATACGGCTAACTACATCGGCAAATGGCATCTGGGGCCAATCGATCGGGAAACGCACAAAGGCCGCGGCTTTGTGCAGCCGCAGGATCGCGGCGGGTTTCTCGATCTGTGGGAAGCGTCAAACGTTCTTGAGCTGACCTCGCATCCGTACAAAGGAACGATCTGGGATGGCGACGGCAAAGAGATGCAGTTCAACGGTATCTACCGCGTCGATTATCTGACCAATCTGGCGGTGAAGTTTCTGAAGCAACGGCAGGAGAAATCGTTTCTGTTGGTGCTCTCGCAGCTCGAGCCGCATTTTCAAAACGATGCCAGAGCCTTTCTGCCGCCCAAAGGTTACAAGAAGCGTTACGAAAATCCGTTTGCGCCGAAAGATTTGCGCTTCTTTCCGGGCGACTGGCAGGCGCAGCTCCCCGGTTATTACGGCGATATCAAGAGCATCGACGAATGCGTGGGAACTGTTCTCAAGACTCTCGCCGAGGAGAATCTGGAAGACAACACGATCGTGATGTTCATCAGCGATCACGGCTGCCACTTCCGGACCCGCGGTCGGGCATACAAGCAGAGCCCGCATGAAAGCTCCATCCATATTCCGCTGATCTTCCAAGGTCCCGGCTTCAATCAGTCGCGCAAAGTATCGGAGGTGGTGAGTATGGTGGACGTAGCCCCAACCTTACTCGAGGCGGCGGGCGTGCAAGTGCCATCTTCGATGGCCGGTCACAGTTTTAGGCCATTAATCCATCAATCGGCCGGCCGGGAGAAATGGCACAACGAGGCTTTTGTCCAAATCAGCGGCCCGATGATCGGGCGTGCCCTGCGCACAGCCGAGTGGACTTACTGTATTGCCGATCCAGATGCTGGACACCGCGTGCCGAACAGCATGCATTATCGCGAATACCAGATGTACAATCTGGCCGCCGATCCGCATCAACTGCTGAACCTTGCCGGTCGGCGCGATTCGCCCAAGCTGGTCCATTTCAATGGCGACCGGCCGCTGCCGGAAGTAGCGGATCATTTGCGGCAGCGCCTGATCGCGCGCATGGTGGAAATCGGTGAGCAAGCCCCGCAGATCGAGCCGGCTCGCTTGTATCCATGAGACAGATCTGGCCCGAAGCCAGACAACAGGTGGTGAATCGTCAAGCTGATCGAGCTAGCGCTCACCTGAGTTTTTGATTTGCCGCACAAACGCTTAGCTGAAGGGAAGGAGATAAGTAAGAATGATTGGACGGAGAGATTTCTTAGTCGGTGGGATTATTGGAAGTTCGCTTGCAGGCTCTCTGGATGGCAGGGGCGAGGCCGCGTTAGCGGACGCTCCAGCTGCGGAGCAAGTTTCGGGGCTGGCGCCAACGCCTCCGATGGGCTGGAACAGTTGGATACCGTTTCGGCTGAAAGTTACTGAGAAGCTCATGCGGGAGCAGGCCGAGCCGCTCGTAAAGAGCGGCATGAAAGATGCCGGCTACGAATACTTCGTGATCGATGGCGGCTGGGAGGGATACCACGATGCAAGAGGCGTCTTTCAGCCGAATCACCAGAAATTTCCGGACATGAAG
>JBOGMI010000973.1:0-1761 GCA_050746645.1 Bryobacteraceae bacterium
CGCCTTGCGTGTTGCCGGCGGCAAGCAGAAGATCACCGAGGCGGCGGTGGACCTGCTGGTTCTCGGGATAAATATCGATCAGGTACGAAAGCGTTGTCCGCGCCTGCTTAGGTTTGTGCTGCTGCTGCTCTAACTGCGCGAGTTCGGTCAGAGTAGAAACATCGGCGCCGCCGGCATCGCGATAATGTTCCAGTTCGGCCATCGCGGCGGCAGCATCCTTATTTCTTGTGTACAGCTTGGCAATCAGTTGGTAGTCGCTTTCGCCGCCCACGTAGTCGGGGTAGAAATTCTGAATCGACAGCCCTTGGTGCAATGCTTCGCCGGTCTTGCCGTTCTGCAGATCCGCATAAGCGACTTTTAGGCCTTTCTTCCATTCGTCGAAATGCGCGACGGTGTTTGCGGTGCGAGTGTCGAGCCAGGCGAAGAATTCTTTGTCGAAAGCATCCGGCGATTCGTGCAGGTTGTCTTCGACGGCCTGGGCGGTTGTCTTGCGGGCCGCATAAGAATGAATCATGCCGAGGATCGCGTCGTTGCCCCATTTCTGCGCAATGTAGTCCAGCATCTTCCCCGCTTCGTAATAAGAGACGACCACCTGGCTGGGATATTGCGGCCGGACGAAGCCGCGATCGAGCTGCAAAACGGGCAGAAGCCGCTTCTTTTGCAGCGCGGCGACGATTTCGGGCGTCATGCCCTCCCTCCAGCGCGCCGATTCCGCGCCTTGTTCGTGTACCGACAGCCCTTCGGTGAACCATCGCGGCACCAGATTGTGCGTCGCCGTGAGCACATAGACGTGACTTAGTTCGTGCCAAAGGGTGCTCGCCCAGTTGAAGTCGCCGGGCGGACGCGCCGAGGGGCTGTCCATGGCGACGACCAGCCCGAAAGTCACGCCGAGCAAGCCTCCCTGACCCGGCAGGCCGAGGACGCGCACTTCAAAATCCTGATCGTTGGGATAGACTTCGACGCGCACCGGACCGGGCAGCGTCATTTTGTATTTACGCTGGTAAACCGCCAGCGCGCGCTGCGCCAAGGGCAGGATGTACGGCTTCAGCAGAGCGGCTTCCTTTTTGTTCAGGACTAGATCGACCGATGGCGTATCAATGGTGATGTAATCCTTCGCCGTATCCAGCAAGCGCAGGGCGTTTACTGTCTGCGGACTTTGATAATGCACGTTGTAGCACTGTACTAGCTGCGCCTTGGCTTCCTTTTGCTTGCCGAGCCGCAGGAGATTGATGCCTAAGTGCGAGCGCGCGGCCCATAAATTCGGGTTCAAAGCGAGCGCTTTGCGATAAAAATCGACGGCTTCCCGGTAGCGGCGATTGATGACAAAGAAATGCGCGCCGGTCGCATACGCCTGACCGTAAACGGGATTGATCTGAAGGATGCGCCGCATCCATTCGGAAGCAGGCTTGCCGTCCAGCCAATCGATGGAGGCGAGCACCGCCATCGCGGGAAGCGATTCCTTCGAGAGCGCCAGCGCTTGCTGAGCTTCCTTCGCGGCCACTTTCGGGTTAGTATCTTCCAGTGCCAGATAGGCCAGGAAGGCGTAGGCGGGCGCCAGCTTCGGATCATGCTGGAGCGCCTGCTCGGCAAACGAAATTGCTTTGGGGTCGTAACTCTCGCTGGCCACGCGCGCGAGACCTAAATAAGCCGCTGCATCGTTGGGATCGATGGCGAGCGCTTCCTGGAACAGTTTGGCCGCATCGCCCGGCTGGTAATGATCGAGATACAACTCGCCCCACTGCTCGCGCACCAGA
This sequence comes from Bryobacteraceae bacterium, assembly GCA_050746645.1. Classification (GTDB taxonomy): domain Bacteria; phylum Acidobacteriota; class Terriglobia; order Bryobacterales; family Bryobacteraceae; genus Bog-105. The sequence continues at coordinate 1,755 of JBOGMI010000973.1, forward strand.
GCGGATT
>JBOGMI010000974.1:0-2496 GCA_050746645.1 Bryobacteraceae bacterium
GTCTGCGGGTAACCCTCTGGTGAGTCCTCCCAAGTCTCCTGACGGCCGAGCGGCGTGAGATCGAGGTAGCTCCAGGTGCTCCCCATTGCCTCATCGCCGCGGTTGTTGATGAAGTAAGTGCGGAAGATCTTATTGTGATCGTCGCGGATGAATACATTGTCGCCGTGCCACTCGTTCACGCCGAAGTCGGAGTCGAAGCTGTCTGTGATGCTGTACCAGGGCATCTTCCAGCCCATTCGTCCCTTCAGGCGCTCGATGTCTTTCTGTGGCGCGCGCGAAGCGTACGCGAGTGTTGTATCGCGGGCATTCAGATGCGCCAGATGGCCGACCTGATCGGCGCCGAAGGAGCAGCCGCGGCAGGCGTGCTCAGGCCAGCCGAAAACCCCGGGCTCGAAGAACGCTCGATAGATGATCAACTGCCGGCGACCCTCGAACAGGTCAAGCAGACTTACCTTACCCAGGGGCCCGTCGAATTCGTACTTGTTCTCCACGGCCATCCACGGCATCCGCCGGCGTTCAGCGGCCAGGGCGTCACGCGCGCGCGTCAAGGCCTTCTCTTTCACGAGAAGCTGCTGGCGCGCAGCGTCCCAATCCTCCGGCGACACGATCGGCGGTATGTTTTTTGGAAGATTCCCTTTCAACTGCTCCATATCTCTCTCCTTGCTTGTTGCCATCTTATTTCTCCCTTAGTACACAATTTCACAAATTCACTGACGTATTCGGGCTGCCCTCGCCATCCGAAACCCCGAAACTGAGCCGGAAGCGTAAGCGCCCTAGGTTGGCCCGCATCTCGCGTGATATGTCACCGCAATTCCGAATACCAATACTTAGTTAGCCCGCTTTCGGGCGTTTCTTCGTTCGTATCCCGACGCTGTGTACGCCGGCAGGTGTTGTTTCACCGTCTTCTTTGACCCGCAGCAGGTGGCTCGCCCACCTCAAGCGGATTTTTGTAATGTTGGCGATTCCGTTGCCTCCGTTTCAACCACGCAGATTCTCAAGCGCCGCCAGAAGTCTCTGGAGCTATTCGCGGTGGGTTGCCAACGCCGCCGCGAGTTCGCAAGATTGTCGCAGATCGACTTTGCCACTCGGGAGAACGGGAATGGCGGGAACAGCGTGGATGTCTTCGCGCTTGGGAATCCACAGCGCCGGCAAGCCGGATCGTAAAAGCCGCGCATGGATGGCGGCAGCCGTCGTCTCCGTGTTGGTGTAGAGCAAGACTAAACGCTCGCCGCGAAGGTCATCGGGTACGCCGGCGACGAATGACGAAGTCAAGTCGCCGATGGCTTCCTCAATCGGTAAATGCGGGACCATCTCTCCCGCCATTTTGCTGAAGCGGGAGACACGGTCCGTCACATAGAGAAAGCCGTCCTCATCGACGTAGCCCAAGTCTCCGGTCACATAGAACCCGTCGCGGAGCGCCTGCCGGGTCAGCGCCGGAGCTTGGTAGTAGCCCGGCATGCGGCTGGGTCCGTTTACCAGAATCATCCCTTGTTGTCCTATAGGCAGCGGCTCCAGCGTCTCCGGGTCGCCGATGCGAACTTCTATGCCGTCAAGCGGCCGGCCAACGCTCCCGGGCCTGAATTCAGCGGGTGTATTAATCGCTACTCCCGGCCCGAGTTCGGTGCAGCCGTAGCCGGCCAGAAGGCCGATACCAAAGTGATCCTTGAACTCCCGCGCAATGGAGTCGCGGAGCTTTTCCGCGCCCACCAGGATGTATTTCAAAGACGAGAACTGATGCGGCGGAATCTTCCGCGCGTATTGCTGGCAGAACGTCGGCGTCGACAGGAAGTATGTGGCTTTCTGCTTTTCGGCAAGCTCGCCGATCGTGCGCGCGTCGGTGGGACTGCCATGATAGGCGGCGCGGATTCCGTGCAGAACGGGAAACCAGAGCGCAAACGTATAACCGAACGAGTGAAAGAACGGCAGAACCCCCAGCATGCAATCGTGGGCGGAGGGCGGAATGCGCGCCGCAAGCCCCTCGGCGTTGGCCAGAATGTTCCGGTGCGTGAGTGGAATCCCGTTGGGTACGCCAGTGGTTCCGCTGGAAAACAAGATGCAGGCGGTTGAGTCGGGGCGAGGTTCGGGAACAGATCCCGGGCGGCTCCCTCCCGGCGGGAGATCTTCGAGAAACACCATTTCCGCGAAGGGCGCTATACCCAGTTTGATGAGAAAAGCGCGCGAGGTGAAGATGGTCTGCAGGCCGCAGAGTTCCATAGCCGCCCGGCAGTGCTGTTCTCCGGCAGTGAAATTGAGATTGATAGCAGCCTTGCCGGCGAGAGTGATGCCATAGTTCGCGACGGCTGCCGCGGCACTCGATGGGAGGTAGATACCGATATTCGCTTCCGCAGCTCGCGAGCTGGTGAGCCAATTCGCGAGGCGCTCAGCCTGCTGCAGGACCTGGCCGTAAGTAAGGACGCAGCCGCTGGAGTCGGCGATGGCCTGGCTGTCCGGCGTGGCTTGTGCGATGCTGTGAAGCCGCTGTCCTAGGGTCATCCC
>JBOGMI010000975.1:0-3223 GCA_050746645.1 Bryobacteraceae bacterium
TCACCTCGGAACTGCACGGCGTGCCCGGGATCGGGAAGAAAACGGTGGAGAAGTTATTGCGCGCCTTTGGCAGCTTGGAGCGTGTGAAGCAGGCTTCAGAACAGGAGTTAGCCCAAGTCGCAGGCAAGGCGGTCGGGAACAAACTGAGGGCATATTTCGGTTCGGATCTGGTGCAGATCGCGCCGACATCAGGCGCCGTGGAACAGACGCGCGGCGAGCACGCCGGGTAGACCGGCGCGTGCAATATCCTCGGCGGTTTTGTCTACCGGATACTCCACCCGCCGAAACACGATGGTTCTTTGTTCGGAATCGAAGATGGCGTAAGCCGCGCGCGGATCGCCGTCCCTCGGCTGGCCGGTCGAACCGGGATTGATCATGTAAGCCAAATCCGGCTCCAATTCCAGAACCGCCTCGTCGGCCGATTCGTTGACTTGCGGAATGACTCCGACGCGGCCGTATTTAGAAAAAAATCCGCCTTGCAAATGCGTATGGCCAAAAAAACCAAGCGTCGAGTGGAACTGCTGAAAACAGGGCCGCGCTTCGGCGATGCTCATAACGTATTCGTCTTCGTCGCCCGGCGCACCGTGCCAGATCTCAAAGCGGTCGAGCGCCAGCGGCCCGCGCGGCAGGCCGCGCAGATATTCAAGCTGATCCGCGCTGAGATGCTCCCGTGTCCAGAGCGCCGCGGTCTGCGCCACCTCGTTGAACCATTCCAGACTGTCCACGCCCGACACGGCTTTGTCGTGATTGCCGCGAATCACCGCCCGGCAGTTGGCCCGCGTCCATTCCAGCACCTCGGCCGGATGCGGATTGTAGCCCACCAGGTCGCCGCAGCAGACGATTTCGTCATAGCCGCCGCGGGCCTGCGCCAGAACAGCCTCCAGTCCATACAGGTTCGCATGCAGGTCGCTGACGATCAGAGTGCGCACACGGGCTAGCTTACAATGCAAGCAATGTCGCTAGTTGTGGTTGGCTCCGTCGCCTACGATGCCATCGAGACGCCGCATGGGAAACGCGAGCGCGCTCTGGGCGGCGCCTGCACGTACATCGCGTTGAGTGCGAGCTTCTTTACCAAGGCCGGGATCGTCGGCGTGGTGGGCAGCGATTTCGCTTCCGAAGACCGCGATCTGCTCGTCGAAAAAGGCATCGATCTTGCTGGCCTGGAGCAGGCCGAAGGAAAAACATTTTTCTGGTCCGGCGTTTATTCCGACGATATGAACGACCGCACCACGCTGCGCACGGATCTCAACGTTTTCGCCGATTTCTCTCCCAAACTGCCCGCCTGCTACGAAAGCCGGCCGTATCTGTTCTTAGGCAATATTCAGCCATCGCTCCAGCGCGGCGTTCAGGCGCAGATGAAGCACCTGCGCTTCGTCGGCGGCGACACCATGAACTACTGGATCGGCGATTTCCGCCAGGAACTGCTTGAAACCATCCGCCAGTGGGACTTTCTGCTCATCAACGACAGCGAAGCGCGCATGCTCTCGGGAGAAACCAATCTGCGCAAGGCCGCCGCGAAAATCCTCGACATGGGGCCGCACACGCTGATTGTTAAGCGCGGCGAATACGGCGCTCTTCTGTTCCGCCGCGATACATTGTTCATAGTCCCCGGCTATTTGTTGGAGGACGTTTACGATCCGACCGGCGCGGGCGACTCCTTTGCCGGCGGATTCATGGGATATCTGGCGCAGCGCGAAGTGGATCTTCGGGATGAGAAGTTCGATTGTCAGGAGCTGCACCGCGCGGTGATCTATGGCTCGGTTATGGGCAGCTTTTGCTGCGAGCGGTTTGGCGTCGAGCGCTTCCGCACTCTTTCGCGCCAGGACATCGACCATCGCTTCGAAGAATTCCGCCGCTGCACCGCGTTCTAAGCGTAAGCGACGCGCGTTTGCCGAACCCGCCGCCGTCTGCGCCGCTCTGTGCATTCTCGCCGCACTTGCCGCCTGGTTCTGCTTCCGCCATGGCTACATCCTTTACTGGGGCGATGCGCAGGCGCACCTCAACATCAGCCGCAGCATACTCGATTCGCGCACGCCCGGCTACGACCAGATCGGCACGGTTTGGCTTCCGATTCTGCACGTCATCTGCCTGCCTTTCGTGACCAACGATTGGCTCTGGTCGACGGGTCTTGCAGGCACCATTCCTGTGGCGATCTGTTTCGTCGTCGCCGGCATGTGCTTCTATTTCGCCGCCAAATCGGCTTATGCCAATTCCGCTGCCGCACTGGTTGTCGTCGCCGTATTCGCGCTGAATCCGAACATTTTGTATTTGGCTTCGATTCCGATGACCGAGATCGTGTTCTTCGCCGGCTTGGGCGCGGCGCTGCTCGCCATGTTTCGCTTCCACGCCAGCCAGAACGGATGGTGGATCACGCTCGGCGTCGCAGCCTCCTGGTGGATGAGCCTGACGCGCTACGACGGCTGGTTTCTTATCCCGTTTCTCGCCGTCTCTTTCGCCTTCTTTGCGCGCCGCCACAGAATCGCCGTTTTCGTGATCTTCGGAGCATTGGCGAGCCTTGCTCCGCTCTATTGGATCGCGCACAACTGGTGGGAAACGGGAAATGCGCTCTATTTTTACAATGGCCCTTATTCGCCGAAGGCCATTCAAGGCAATCATTGGTATCCGGGCGACCGTGATTGGCTGCTGGCGCTCCGCTATTACGGCGCCGCGGCAAGGCTTTGCAGCGGCTGGCCGTTGATTGCCCTGGGATATGTGGGGCTGGCGCTTGCGGTCTGGAAACGACGCGCTTTTGGCGCTTGCTTTTTGCTGCTCACTCCGGCCTTCTATGTCTGGAGCATGCATTCTTCGGGTGGAACGCCCATTCACGTGCCGCAACTCTGGCCGCACAGCTACTACAACACGCGATACGGCATCGCCATCGTGGCCGCCGCCGCGTTTGCCGCAGGTGCGATCGTCACTCTGATCCCGCGCGGTTGGCGCAAGTTTGCCGTATTCATTCCCATCGTGGCCGTTTTGCCCTGGCTCCTCCACCCCTCGCCGCAAAAGTGGATTTGCTGGAAAGAATCGCAAGTGAATTCGGTTGCGCGTCGCGCCTGGACCAATCAAGCGGCGCGGTTTTTCGATGCGCATTATCACCCGGGCGAGGGCATCCTCGCTCCCTTCGGCGATGTCACCGGCATCTTTTGCCGCGCTCGTATTCCGCTCGCTGAAACCCTGCACCAAGGCAACATTGGCTGGCTCCCAACGATCTCGCGCCCCGATT
>JBOGMI010000976.1:0-3973 GCA_050746645.1 Bryobacteraceae bacterium
GTCAGAATCCGCGCCCGCCCCGCGCGGCCCAGTTCCTGAAACCGCTGCTTCACTTTCCGGTATTCGAGCGACATAAATGTCAGCACCACAAACCGTCCGCCCGCCTTCAGCCGCTCCGGCGCCTCCCGAAGCAGCTCTCCCAGCTCTTCCAACTCCCCGTTCACCTTCAAGCGCAGCGCCATGAAGGTCTGCGTCGCCGGATGCAATCTCCCCGTTCGCGGCACGGCCCTTTCAACCACCTCCGCCAGGCGGCCCGTGGTCAAAATCGGCCGCGCGCGAACGATTGCTCTGGAGATTCTCCGCGACCTCCTTTCTTCGCCGAACTCATAAATCAGATCGGCGAGCGACTTTTCGGGTAATTCGTTGACCAATTCCGCCGCTGTGAAACCCTGGCCGCGATCCATCCGCATGTCCAGCGGCCCGTCTTCCATCAGTGAAAATCCCCGTTCCCCGCTGCTCAACTGATACCGGCTGACACCCAGGTCCGCCAGCACGCCATCCACAGCCTCGACGCCGTTCTCCGCCAGCGCCTCGGCGAGTCTCGAAAACGACCCGTGAAAAAAGCGAATCCGCCCGGCCGCATCGGCCGTATTCGCGCGCGCCATCTCCAGCGATTCCGCATCGCGGTCGCAGGCAATCAAAAATCCTGTATCCAGCCGCCTCGCGATCGCTCCCGCGTGCCCGCCCAAGCCCGCGGTCGCATCCACATAAATTCCCTCCGGCCGAATGGCGAGATATTCCAACGATTCCTTCAACAGAACCGGATAGTGTCCCGCGGCCATACATGGCGCTTACCGCAACCCTTTCTTTTCCAGGCTCTGCACCTTTCCGTCGGCGCCTTCGCTCGCCTTCGCCAGCCGCTGCTCATAAACTTCGGGGCCGATCACGTCAATCCTCTGCTTGAAGCAACGCAAGTGGACCTGCTCGTTTTCGAGCCGCAGCTTTCGCCGCAATTCGGTCGGCACCAGCACCCGGCCTTGCGGATCGATGTCCGAATCCGCCCCGAAATGATAGGCGATGAAGGCGACATCTTCCCGGACGTCGGCATCCTCCCCCGGTTCCTCCAAAAACTTTTCTGTTTCCCTCCACGACGAAATCGGGTAAATTCTTACTGTGGAGCCGTTCAACGTCGTGACAAAAACCTTTTGGTCGCCTGTCCCAGCCAAATACTGCGCAATCGCGGCGGGAAGCTTCAGCCGCCCCTTGTCGTCCACGCGCGCCGGCAGGAACCCGCGCGGGGGCTCCTGCGGCGCCGCGATACCAGTAGGACCGTTCTGTTCGACCACTTTGCACCACTTTGGGCCGTTTCAGACCACTGAGTAGATAGTCGCACGCATGTTCCTCGATTGCAATACCTTTCTTCGCAAGATTTTTCCGTAAACCGTTGATTTCGCCTTGCTTTCGCCTTTTGGCGTTTGGCGTTGCGCGACCGGAAATCCGAAGCTGAGTTGTCTCTGAAACCGAGCCGGAAGCGTAAGCGCCCTCTGCTTCGGCGGCCGGCCAGGTCGTTCACACTTTCATCTCAGTTTTGGATTCGCGTCGCGTGCGTAGCCCAGTGCATTCCTACTATCATTGGCGCTGGTGAAAGATTTATCTGGCGGAAATTCTTAAATTCCTTTACCATTACTGAAAAGCTATCTGGATAGCCCCGAAATTGAATGGAGGTTAGATGTCAGCGTCAGCTCAGAGTGGAATGTTGGTACTCGGCAGTTCGGTCACCATTCGCGGCCAGATCATCAGTCGCGAGGATTTGTCGATCAACGGCAATGTAGAGGGCACGATCGAGGCGAAGGAGCACCGGCTTACGATTGGACCGAACGGCAATGTTAACGCCGATATTAAAGTACGCGAGGTCATCGTGCAGGGCTCAGTCAAGGGCAACGTGGAAGCAGCGGACAAGATCGAGATCCGCAAAGACGCCAGCCTCACCGGCGACGTCAAGACCGCTCGCATCGGCATCGAAGACGGGGCTTACTTCAAAGGAGCCGTAGACATTACTTCCGGCGCTATTGCGGCACCAGCCAAAGGGTAGCGAACCCCGATCGATAATAATTAAGGCGTCTCAGGTGCGATGACGGTTAACCCCTTGACCTGGGCGTCAGATCGCGGCCCCAACAGCCCTTTTCCTTCTCCAGATTTCGCAATTTCATTGACCGCTCTCACGGATGCTCTGTGCAAGCATCAAGAGTGAAGATCATGGTACCGGCGCGAAAACTAGGGAGCCAGGGGCTGCAAGTGTCGGCTCTTGGCCTCGGATGTATGGGCATGAGCCAGTCCTACGGCGTGCCCGACGATAGGGAATCGATTGCGACGATTCACCGGGCGCTCGATCTCGGCGTGGATTTTTTCGACACCGCCGAAATCTACGGGCCGTTCATCAACGAAGAGCTTCTCGGGCGGGCGCTCAAAGGGCGCCGCGATCGGGCTCTTATCGCAACGAAGTTCGGTTTTCATATCGAAAGCGGCAAGTCGTCGGGAACCGATAGCCGGCCCGAGCATATCCGCGAGGTCGCCAATGCTTCTCTGCGGCGGTTGCAGACCGATCGCATCGATTTGTTCTATCAGCATCGCGTCGATCCCAAGGTTCCGATTGAGGACGTTGCGGGAGCGGTCGGCGGCCTGGTGCGGGCCGGCAAGGTGCGCTATTTCGGGCTTTCCGAGGCGGGAGAACAAAACATCCGCCGCGCCCACGCCGTGCATCCTGTGACGGCTCTGCAAAGCGAGTACTCGCTCTGGGAGCGCAATCTGGAGCCGTGCATCATCCCGCTGCTGCGCGAACTCGGTATTGGACTGGTGCCGTTCAGCCCGTTAGGCCGCGGCTTCCTGACCGGCACGGCCAAACGCGCGGAGGAATATCCGGAAAACGATTACCGACGGCGCGACCCGCGCTACCAAGGCGGGAACTACGATGCGAATGTGCAGGCGACCGCGCTTGTCCGGGAAATCGCCGCACGCACGCAAGCCACTCCGGCGCAAATCGCCTTAGCCTGGCTGCTGCACAAAGGCGAGGACATGGTTCCCATTCCCGGCACCAAGCGCCGAAGCTATCTGGAAGAAAACATCGCAGCGCTCTCGCTTCACCTCGACGCGGAGGAAATGGGCCAGCTCGACCGCGCTTTGCCCGCGTCGGGGCCGCGCTACAACGAACGTATGATGGCGATGGTAGACCGGTAAACCTTGGCAGAAATCGGCTACGGATTGACCGGGAGGGCCGGGAATTCGCCGCCGGCGGCTGCGGTCGCCCGCTGCGAAGCCGCCATGTCGATGCTCGAGAGCGGAATTTTGTACACCGGCCGCTTACTGAAGTCCCAAAAAGTTTGGTCCATCACAGCGTAATCGCTCACAGTGAGCTGCTGACCGTTGCGCAATACCAGCGTGACGGGAGGCTGCTGTGGTTCGCTCTCGCTTGCTGCCCGCGGATAGGCGGGTGCGGGCGGCGGCGCAGCAGCTTCGGCAGCTTTCAAGTCTTGCACTTCGGCATGGAGCTGCCGGAGTTGGTTTACTATTGCGGCCTGGTTCATCTGCATCGTGGCTTGAACCGGGTTCGGCGGCGGCGGATTCTCGGGGCCGTTGTAGTCAGGTCCGTTGTCATCTCCGTTGTCGTTGAACTCTAAGCTGTCGTCGAGGGGGTAGGTGGATCCGTAATTCAGGAATGGAAGGTAGGGATAGGGCTGCGGAAACGCGGCAACGGCGCCTCGGTGGCCGCGATTTCCGCCATGCCGATGGGCGCTCGACCGATTCCCGCCGCGGTTGTGATTGAAGGTATAGAAGCTCGACGTGTTGCCATGGATCCATCCGCCGTATCCGGAGCCTCCGCTCTGACGCATGGCGTGGTGGCTATGGGAAAATCCGCGGTGCTGGGCATGCGCCGTTCCGGGCACCATGGCAAACGCCACGAGCAGTCCCAACAGCGAGGGCAGCGTGACGCGTGCGTTTCGCAGAATCCAGGCTGACATTCCCCGGCGCATATACC
>JBOGMI010000977.1:0-1280 GCA_050746645.1 Bryobacteraceae bacterium
AGCAGGCGGGGATTTTGAAGCCGGGCGGGCGATACGGATTGCAGGCCGTGGCAGCCGATTTCGACAACGACGGCTGGCCGGATATTTATGTCGCCTGCGATCAGACCCCCAGCCTGCTCTATCACAACCTGCACAACGGGACCTTCGAGGAGCGCGGCGCCGCGGCGGGCGTAGCCTACAACTACGACGGAGAACTGCAGGCGGGCATGGGAGTCGCCGTGGGAGATTACGACGAGGACGGGCTGCTGGACATCGCAAAGACAAATTTTTCCGGCGACTTTCCCTCTTTATTTCACAACGACGACGGCAAGTTCTTTACCGACCTGGTGCGGCAGGCGGGGCTAGACACACACCAATATCTCGGCTGGGGTATCGCCTTTGTGGACGTGGACAACGACGGCTGGCCGGACTTGGTTCTGGCGAATGGGCACGTCTATCCGGAGGTGGAAGGCATGCATCTCGGAGACAAATACCTGCAGCCGACTCTGCTCTACCGCAACCTGGGGAACGGTAAGTTCGCGGACGTGACCCGCCAAGCGGGGCCGGCGTTTCAAGCGGTTCGTCCCGCGCGCGGGCTGGCGGTGGGTGACATCGACGGCGATGGGCAGCCGGAGATCGTAATTGTCAATATGAACTCGACACCGAGTCTGCTCAAAAATAAAGGGCCGCACGGGCATTGGCTGAATCTCAAGCTGCAGGGGACGAAATCGAACCGCAGCGCGATCGGGGCGCGAGCAATAGTGCGCGTGGGCCGCCACAAAATGACCGATGAAGTGATGAGCGGAGGCAGCTACTATTCGCAGAACTCGTTCACGCTGCATTACGGGCTGGGGAAGGCGACGGCGGCCGATAGCATTACGATTCACTGGCCGAGCGGGATGGTGCAGCACATCGGGCGGACTGAGGGGGACCGGACGGTACACATCGTCGAGAAAGCAGGAGCGGGCCGTGACGAGGCCGCCTGAAACGGCTGGACCCACGGCTTTTTCCCGGCGCGACTTTTTGCGCCTTGCGGGAGTGCTGCCGGCAGTCACGTGCATCGCGGCGGCCCGGCCGGTGCAGGCGAAAACGGCGCCGTACCTGGCGTTCGAAAAATACATTTTGCCGGGGCAGGATGAGTTTACCGGCGAAAAGGAAGCGTTTGTCATTCGCAAGGCGCTTGAGCGGGCCTTTCAAAGCAAGCGGCTGCCGCTCGCGCCGGGGGCGAGGATTGCTTCTCCGCTTGCGAAGAGCTATCGAGCGATTGCGCCGGACTTACACGAAGCTGTTTACGATCCTTC
>JBOGMI010000978.1:0-1186 GCA_050746645.1 Bryobacteraceae bacterium
TTCACCGGCACCCACCCATAGGCATCGGCAGCAAGCCCGGACTCGACGACGACCTGCGGTACGCGATGCACCGGCACGCCGAGGAACAGTTCGTAGGGCATCTCCGTCCCGTCGCTCAACGTGGCCACCTTTGTGCGCGGGTCGAGTGCCTTCACCAGGCTGTCCTTCACGAACCTGATGCCGCGCTCCGCGAACGCGGCGAGGATCGCTTGCGAGGTGTCGGGCGAAGGAGGAATAGGCGTACCGAAGGGCATCACCACCGAGATTTCGGTCGCCTCACGCCGCCCGCGAGCGGTAAGGTAATCGTGCAGGAGGAGCGCCGTCTCACTTGGGGCAGGCGGGCACTTGAACGACTTCCCTGTCACCCCGATGATGGCCGGGCCCCGTTCGAAGCGCGGTAGCACATCGCGCAGTGCGAAGGCTCCTGCAACAGTGTAGAACTCGTTGCCGTCTTCCACAAGCCCTGGAGTGGCCGCCGGATCGAGGTCAGCGCCAAGTGCGACCACCAGTACATCCCCCTCGAACGTTCCATCGTCGGTCACCACGCGCCGGGCGGCCGGGTCGATGGATCGCACCGAGGACTGCAGAAATCGTACGCCAGGTTTGGCGATATCGCTATACCGATGACGGACGTCGGCTGGCATCTGGCGTCCGAACATCACGTCGAGTTTCGAGAAACCCATGACGAAGGTGGCGCTTTTGTCGATGAGCGTGATGTCGATCTCTTCGCCGAAGGCGTCCGAAAGAATCGTCGTCAGCTCGAGGCCGCCGAAGCCGGCGCCCAGGACAACCACCCGTCTACGCATTCGTGCAGTATACCAGTCTTCGAGAGGGCCCCTGTTTTTCTCCTGCGTCCGCCGGAAGTACAAGAGGTAGCTGGCTGGCATGGTGAGTCTCGAATTGTCCTCCGCACGAAAACTATCGACTTGACGGAGTCGGGTTCTCGCAGAGGTCGCTCGCGCTGCATTCTGCTAGCGGTTAAGTCCTGGATCACGACCTGCCCGCGATAAACTGCGATGTGTTTACGAATCCACTTGGACGAGTTGTCGGCGTTCCGCCAACTTACAGGCGCTTGGGTGTACGGACACCACATGTTCACCGGTCTCGGACGGCGAAGCATACCTTGCTGAAGGATCTGAAGACGGCATGAATGTGGTAAACAGGTGGACCGGAAACCCCGTCCCCG
>JBOGMI010000979.1:0-5530 GCA_050746645.1 Bryobacteraceae bacterium
CATCGTCCTCATCGCGCAAGGCTATAAAAACAAAGAGATTGCCGAAAAAATGTTCATCACCGAGCAGACCGTGAAAAACCACCTGCACAATATCTTCGACAAGCTCGGCGTCTCCGACCGACTCGAATTGGCCCTCTACGCCATCCACAACAGCCTGCATTTGAGCGCATAATGGGCTCCCCACGAGCAGTCACCAAGCCAACTGAAAGCTTTAAGCCCTCAAGCGCACGTTTAGACCGGGATGGAGGCCGCCGCTACAATGAAAACAGCCTCTACGCCTATGCCAGATCGCCAAGCCCGTCTCCAAGCGCTCGAAGATGCGCTCGCCACCCGCGTTTTCGTGCTCGATGGCGCCATGGGGACCATGCTGCAGGATCGCCATCTGACCGCCGCCGATTTTGGCGGGCCGGCGCTCGAAGGCTGCAACGAGAACCTGGTGGCGACGCGTCCGGATGTCATTCGGGATATCCATAAAGCCTACTTCGCCGCCGGTTCCGATATGGTCGAAACCAACACCTTCGGCTCCGGCCCGGTGGTGCTCGCCGAATTCGGCATCGCGGATCAGTCGTACGCGCTGAGCCGCGCCGCCGCCGAAATCGCGCGCGAGGCGGCGGATGAGTTTTCGACGCCCGGCCGTCTCCGTTTCGTTGCCGGCTCCATGGGGCCGACGACCAAGGCGATTACGGTCACCGGCGGCATTACGTTCCCCGAATTGATCGCCAGCTACCGTGAACAGGCTCGTGGCCTCATCGATGGCGGCGCCGACGTGCTGCTGCTCGAAACCTGCAACGATACGCGTACCATCAAGGCCGGCCTGATCGCTATTAACCGTCTGCGCCAGGAATTGGGATTCCGCATTCCCGTGATGGTGTCGGGAACCATCGAGCCGATGGGCACCATGCTCGCCGGCCAAGCCGCCGATGCCTTCTACATCTCCATCGCGCATGCCGACCTGCTCAGCATCGGGCTCAACTGCGGCACCGGTCCGGAGTTTATGAACGACCACATCCGCTCGCTCCACGAGTTGGCTGCGACGCGCGTATCCTGCTACCCGAATGCGGGCCTGCCGGATTCCGAAGGCGTCTATCTCGAAACGCCGGAAACGGTTGCCGCGCAGCTTGAGCGCTTCATCGATCACGGTTGGCTGAACATCGTTGGCGGCTGCTGCGGCACGCGGCCGGAACACATCCATGCGATCTCCGAGATGGCCTCGGGTAAGCAGCCGCGCGCCGCGAAGCAGTCCGCCCACCGCTCTTATTTTTCCGGCATAGACGTGGTCGAAGCGGAAGAGAGCAGCCGTCCGCTGATTGTCGGCGAGCGCACTAACGTGATCGGCTCGCGGCTGTTCAAGAAGATGATCGCCGACGAGAAATGGGAAGAGGCCAGCGAAATCGCGCGCTGGCAGATTCGTAACGGCGCTCACATCGTGGATGTCTGTTTGCAGTCGAGCGACCGCGACGAGATGCAGGATATCCCGGCCTTCTATGACAAGGTAATCCGCAAGATCAAAGCGCCGGTCATGATCGACACCACCGATGCCGGCGCCGTCGAGTTGTCTCTTACTTACTGCCAGGGAAAGAGCATTATCAATTCCGTCAACTTGGAAGATGGCGAAGAGAAATTTGAGCGCCTGTGCCCGATTGCTCGCCAATACGGCGCGGCGCTTATTGCCGGCTGTATCGACGAAGACCCGGTGCAGGCGCAGGCTTTCACCCGCGAGCGCAAACTCGAAGTTGCCGAGCGCTCCGTCGATCTGCTCGTGAACAAATACGGCATGGCGCCCGAAGATATCGTCATCGATCCGCTCGTGTTCCCTTGCGCGACCGGCGACGAGAACTATATCGGCGGCGCGGTGGAGACGATCGAGGCCATCCGGCTTATCAAAGCCAAAATTCCGCACGTCAAAACGGTCCTCGGCATTTCGAATATTTCCTTCGGGCTGCCCGCTAACGCGCGCGAAGTGGTCAACTCCGTTTTCCTCTATTACTGCACCAAAGCCGGCCTCGATCTCGCGATTGTCAATTCCGAAAAGCTGGAGCGCTTTGCTTCGATACCGGACCAAGAGCGCCGCCTGGCCGAGGATCTGCTTTTCAATACGCCGCCGAAAAACATCTCCGCACCCGAAGATTGGCGCGAGCAAACCCGCGAGCAAAAAGCAGCCGTCAACCAGTTCCACATCGCCGCCATCGCCGAACATTTTCGCGGCGCCGCAAAAAAAGAAAAGAAGCGCGCCGCGGATCTGCCGCTCGACGAACGCCTCGCGAATTACATCATCGAAGGCACCAAAGACGGCCTGATCCCCGATCTCGATTTGAAGTTGAAAGAAGGCGCCGCCCCGCTCAACATCATCAACGGTCCGCTCATGGCGGGCATGAGCGAAGTCGGGCGCCTGTTCAACAAGAACGAATTGATCGTTGCCGAAGTGCTGCAATCGGCCGAAGCCATGAAAGCCGCCGTCGGTCATCTGGAGCAGTTCATGGAGAAATCCGCCTCCGCGGCGCGCGGAAAGATCATCCTTGCGACCGTCAAGGGCGACGTCCACGATATCGGCAAGAATCTGGTCGAGATCATTCTCGGTAATAACGGCTACCAAGTGGTGAATCTCGGCATCCGCGTTGCGCCCGACGATTTGATCAAGGCCGCGCACGAGCACAAACCCGACGCGATCGGGCTTTCCGGCCTGCTGGTGAAGAGCGCGCAGCAGATGGTGATTACCGCCGGCGATTTCAAAGACGCGGGCATTCGGATGCCGCTGCTCGTAGGCGGTGCCGCGCTCTCGGAAAAATTCGCCCGTACCAAAATCGCTCCCGCCTTCGAGGCGCCCACGTTTTATTGCAAAGATGCCATGACCGGTCTCCGCACGATGAACGAAATCATGGACCCGGCGCTCCGGGATCAGGTTCTGTCCGCCCACGTTTTTGGTGAAGCGCCGGAGCCGGCGTCCGCTCTCCAGCCTGTCGCTGTTCCCTCCGGCGAGCGCCGCAGCCCCAAGGTCCGCACCGGGATCTCGATTCCCGCCGCGCCGTATCTCGACCGCAAAACGCGCAGCATGCCGCATCTCGCCGAAATCTGGAGCTACATCAATCCCTTCATGCTCTACGGCCGTCATCTCGGTTTCCGCGGCAATTTCGAAAAGATGCTGGCTGAGCGCGATCCGAAAGCGCTGGAACTGTTCCACAACGTCGAGGAAGTCAAGCGCGCCGCTCAAACCTTTATGAAGCCCCGCGCGGTCTGGCAATTCTTTGAAGCCCTGCGCGATGGCAACACGGTTCATCTGTTTGCGCCGGGTGGCGATTCGCCGCTCCAAACCTTCCGCTTCGGACGCCAAGCCAAGTCCGATGGGCTTTCGCTAAGCGACTACGTGCTCGATCCGCAACACGCCCGCCGCGATCACGTCGCTCTCTTTGTGGTCACGGCCGGCGAGCGGGTGGTCGAGCATTCCGAAGCGGCGAAAGCGCGCGGCGAATTCTTCCAAGCGCACGCGCTCCAGGCGCTCGGCGTCGAAAGCGCCGAGGCCTGCGCCGAATGGCTGCACCGCCGCATTCGTGAAGACTGGGGTTTCCCCGATCCGCCCGATATGACCATGCAGGAGCGTTTCACCTCGCGCTACCGCGGCAAGCGCTACAGTTTCGGCTACCCCGCTTGTCCGAATTTAGAAGATCAGGAAAAGCTCTTCCGCCTCCTGCGCCCGGAAGAGATCGGCGTGCACTTAACCGACGGCTACATGATGCATCCGGAAGCTAGCGTTTCGGCTCTCGTGTTCCATCATCCCGATTGCACCTATTTCAGCGCCGCCGAAGAAACCGAACCGGCACTCGCCTAGAACGGATGTTCAACAGTTAGACTGTTGTAGAGAGAGCCACGATGGAATTGGTTACGGTAAAGAACAAATTTCAGATTGTCATCCCGCGCAGTATCCGCGAGCAGCTTGAGATTGGCGTCGGAGATCTTCTCGAGGCGAAGGCAGAAAACGGGAAAATCACTCTGGTGCCCAAAACGGTTCTCGACAGACATCTTTCGGAGGCTTTGGAGGACGTCCGGAAGGGGCGGACGCACGGTCCTTACAAAACCGCGAAGGAGGCGATCGCCGCACTCGAAATGCGCGCCCGCACGCGCAAGAAGCGCTGATGCGGCTTCGCTTCACACGGAGGGCGGACAAAGACTACGCTGATCTTCCTGCTGCCGTCCGGAAGGCATTCGCAAAACAGTTGGGCTTCCTACTCACCAACCTGCAACATCCTTCTCTGCACACCAAGAAATACGATGAGTCCGAGCAGATTTGGCAGGCAAGGGTTAACCGTAGCTGGCGCTTCTACTTCAAAATCGTTGATGATGAGTACCTGATCTTGTCGATTATTCCGCATCCGAAGTAGGCGCTTGCCCGGCAAGCTTTTCCTCAGAGTACAAGTTCGGGGAATAGTACTAATTGCCGGCGGTAGTACTCTTAATCCCTTGTGCGTCGGACAATTCTGGTGCATCTATAGAATGTGAGATCTGCCTGCGCCCTGTTGCTTCTTGCTTCCGTTTCCGCTTTCGGCGACACCCTGTACACCATCGGCGATGCCTCTACCGGAAGCCTGATCATCCAGTTTGATGCTCCCAGCAGCACATTCGGCGATTTCAGCAATATGACGATTTCGAACTATGGGGCCTGGGCCCGATACAGCAGCGACCATACGCAGGACCCGACCACCACCGTGAACGCATTCGAGATGGACGGATGGAACCCGGCGGGATCGCTGCTCACCAGCGTCTGGCTTGGAATGGTGGAACCCTGGCCGGCCGGCTGTCTGACCCATCCTCAAACCGCCCAAGGCTGCGATGGCGATGGCGAGCCCTACGATCTGGTGTTCCAGTTCTTCTCTGGCGCATACAGCAATTCGCCGAGCAATGGCGAATACAACGGCGTGATGGGGCGACCCGAGCTGATGGACACCCCCGTGACTCTCTCCGTTGTCGATCCTCCCT
This sequence comes from Bryobacteraceae bacterium, assembly GCA_050746645.1. Lineage (GTDB taxonomy): Bacteria > Acidobacteriota > Terriglobia > Bryobacterales > Bryobacteraceae > Bog-105. The sequence continues at coordinate 4,969 of JBOGMI010000979.1, forward strand.
CGAGCGTTCCCGAACCGGCCACCGCCGGACTCGCATTGGTGGCTTTTGCCGGCTTGCTCGCCCTCATGCGGCTGAAGAAGCGGAAGAAAATGCTAGCTTGAATGCAGAATGAACCGGCGCGCTTTCTTCGCCTCCTGCGCGGCCGCTTTGGCTTTCGCAGATCGCTCTGCCTGGGCTAAAACCGCTGCCCAAAATCCTTGGCCGCCCGGCGCGCTCATTGAGCCTGCCGCTTTAGTCAAGCAATTGGCTTCGAACGGTAATTCGCTCCACGTCCTCTGCGTGACGTTTCCGTTTCTGTACGATTCGAAACATATCCCTGGCGCTCAATTCGCCGGGCCTGGACGGGACCCCGAAGGCATCACGAAACTGAACGCGGCCGTGAAACACCTACCGAAAAACGCATCCATCGTGATCTATTGCGGCTGCTGCCCCATGAAAAAGTGCCCCAACATCCGGCCCGCGTACCGCGCGCTCCGCAAAGACGGCTTCCGAAACGTCCGCGTTCTCGATCTCCCAACCAATTTCTATACCGATTGGGTCAAGAAAGGATATCCGGTCGAGA
>JBOGMI010000980.1:0-7224 GCA_050746645.1 Bryobacteraceae bacterium
ATCAAACTTGCGACATACGCAGCGCCGAAACCGTTATCGATGTTTACCACCGTCACATTGCTCGCGCAGCTATTCAACATTCCAAGCAGCGCGGCCAGCCCGTTGAAACTAGCGCCGTAGCCGATGCTTGTGGGCACCGCGATTACGGGGCAGGGAACCATTCCGCCGACCACACTCGGGAGCGCGCCTTCCATGCCCGCGCAGACAATGACCACCCGCGCGCTTTGCAGCCGCTCATGTTGATCGAGCAGCCGGTGTATGCCCGCCACGCCGATGTCGCAGATCGTCTCCACCTGGTTACCCATCACCTCCGCCGTGAGCTGCGCTTCTTCGAGTACCGGTATATCGCTTGTGCCCGCGCACACCGCGGCAATCTTGCCTTTCCCGTAAATCGTGCGGTCGCGCCAGACGCGCACCACGCCGGAGGCGGGGAAATATTCCGCTTCGGAGGCGAGTTCCGCCACCCGCGCCGCCATGGCTTCGGTGGCCCGCGTCACGAGCAGGTTTTGCGACTGCGCCAGCAGCGCGGAGGCGATGCCGGCCACCTGGTCTTCGGTCTTGCCTTGGCCCAAAATCACTTCCGGCATGCCGTGCCGCAGCGCGCGATGGTGGTCTACTTTGGCAAAGCCGAGATCCTCGAAGGGCAAGCCGCGCAGACTCCGCAGCGCCGCCTCGACGCCGATCTCGCGGTTGCGAACCTGCTCCAAAAGGCGTTCGATCTGATGAGCGTCCATATCCGGCAGCATCTCCTAGAATGAATAGTAGCGTTCGCGCTGCTATGACAAGGTTTTGGATTCGTTTGCGCCTCACGCTCGAAATGATCCGTTTCGAGCATTCCGTATTCGCGCTACCGTTTGCTTTAACCGGCGCCATGCTTGCCTGGCGCGAAAGCGATTTCGATATTCCCGGGCTGGGCTGGCGTTTCCTCTGGATCGTTGTGGCGATGGTCGCCGCGCGCTCAGCGGCCATGACGTTCAATCGGATTCTGGATGCCGATATTGACGCGCGCAACCGTCGCACCGCCAGCCGCCATCTGCCCGCCGGGCTGCTCTCGCCGCAATTCGCCTGGGCGTTTACGTTCATCGCCTCGCTGGTGTTTATCTGGGCGGCTCGCCGGCTCGGCTTTCTATGCTTCGCTTTATCGCCGCTCGTCCTTTTGATTCTGTTTGCTTACTCCTATTGCAAACGGTTCACGATGTTCTCGCACCTCATCCTCGGCTTCTGCTTGGGAATGGCGCCGGCGGCCGCCTGGATCGCTATGCGCGGCTCGCTTGATCCGCGTATCCTTTGGCTTACAGGTGCAGTCACCTGCTGGACCGCGGGATTCGACGTGATCTACGCCTGCCAGGATTATGCATTCGATTGTGCCGAGGGCCTCTGCAGCATTCCCCGCCGCTTCGGCCTCGGTCCCGCGCTGCTCATCGCGCGACTGCTGCATCTCGCCATGCTCGGCTGCCTGATCATCCTGATTGTGTCGTTTCATTTGGGATTGCTGAGCGCGGCCGGCGTTCTGGCAGTGCTGCTGCTGCTGGTTTACGAACACTCGCTGGTGCGGCCGAGCGATCTTTCGCGAGTAAATGCCGCCTTCTTTACCGTCAACGGTTATGTCAGCATTTTATTCTTTGTCTTTTGGGCCGCCGATATCTTACTGCACCGCGGGTATCTATCATGACTACAGCGCCAACCACCATTGAAGACCGCCGTTTGCGGCCGATTGTTGAAAAAGTCGAAGCGGGCGAACGCCTGAGCTATGAGGATGGCGTCGCCATGTTTCGCAGCACCGACATTCTGGCGCTCGGCTCCATGGCGAATCGTGTCCGCGAACGCAGGCACGGAGACGTGACCTATTTCAACGTCAATCGCCACATCAATCCGACCGACGTATGCGTCGCGAGCTGCCGCCTCTGCGCTTTCGGCAAAAAGGCGAAGGACCCACATAGCTATACCATGTCGAAGGAGCAGGTGTGGGAAGCCGCCGGAAAAGGCTATGCCGAGGCGGTCACCGAGTTCCATATTGTGGGCGGCCTGCATCCGGAACTGACGCTCGATTGGTTTTGCGAAATGATCGCGGGGCTGAAGGAGCGGTATCCGGGCGTGCATTTGAAGGCGTTCACCATGGTCGAAGTCGCCTATCTTGCCAGACGCGCCAAAACTTCGCTCCGCGACGTGCTGGAGCGTTTGAAAGCGGCGGGCGTCGATTCCATGCCGGGCGGAGGCGCGGAGATTTTTTCCGAGCGCGTGCGGCGCATTATCTGCGATCACAAAATCGACGGCAACGAGTGGATTGAGGCGGCACGGATCGCGCACCAGATCGGCCTCAAGAGCAACTGCACCATGCTCTACGGCCACCTCGAAGCGCCCGAGGATTTATCGGATCATCTGGTCCGGCTGCGCGCTTTGCAGGATGAAACCGGCGGCCTGGTGACATTTATTCCGCTCGCCTTTCATCCCGAAAATACGCCCTTGGCTCATCTGCCCAAAACGACCGGCTTCAACGACATCAAGCAGATCGCCATTTCGCGCCTGATGCTGGACAACATTCCGCACATCAAGGCGTACTGGATTATGATGACGCCGAGCGTGGCGCAAATCGCACAGCGTTTCGGCGCCAACGATATCGACGGAACGGTAGTCGAAGAAAAGATTTACCACGATGCCGGCGCGACTACTGCGCAGCATCTCCGCCGCCAGGAACTACTGCGGCTCATCCGCGAAGCCGGGCGCGATCCGGTCGAGCGAGACACCACCTACCGCCCCGTAACGCGGACAGAGTCAACGTTTACGGTGCTGGTGTAGCCGCAAGATGGAGAACAGAAGTCATCGATCTCAATGCCTGTGTTATCTTAGCCACGTGCGATCTGTGCGTGAACGAAAGGCGGGAGTAACTCAATGGTAGAGTCACAGCCTTCCAAGCTGTTGGTTGCGGGTTCGATTCCCGTCTCCCGCTCCATCTTTTCAACAACTTAGAAGACATCTTCATCGCTCCGGAGCGTCGCTCTGGCCGCTCACGGGTTCTGTTGTCTCCCTATATTGAATCAAGCCGAGCAAGGCGCCCCAATCGTAAAAGCGATCGCTGTTCTTCACGTCGTCGCCCCACCCGGTGATGGCGTTGTAGTTCTCGTGCACGTGCCCGCTCTTCCGCCACTCGCGGAGGAAGAGAGCGAGCGATTTCCGGGCAAACTCGCGCCGGGTTGTCGGGAAATTGTAGTTGCGCAGCCCCAAATAGACGAGATAATTCATGGGCCCCCAGATACGGCCGCGCCAGTAATTCTGGTCTTTGAATGCAGGATCGTCGCGGGCAATCGATGGGATGACCCATTTGCCCCAAAACTCCTTCGGATTCAGCAGATGCTCATGAATCATCCGGGCCGCCTGCTGCGAAGTGGCGGCCCGGGCGAGGAGGGGATAAAAGTTTGTCGGCGAAAGGCGGTGGCTGAATTTCCCGGTGTGAAGGTCCTTGTTGAGGAACATACCGGTCTTCGGATCCCAAAGCGTCGCGAGCGAATGCCGATATTTTGCCGCGCGGCTGTGGATCTCATGCGCCTCCGGCTGTTTTCCGAGAATGTCCGCAATTTTGGCCAGCGCGTCGCAATCGGCGATATACATGCTCATCAGGCCGACATCGGCGAACTCCATCTGATGAGTCGCTGGATTGTAGAACGCTCCGTCGTACATGGGGCTGTTGTCGAGGCCGGATTCGAATTTTGCCGCTTGCAGCGTCCCGACCGAAGAGTCATCGGGATTCCGCGGGCGATTCTCGGCATCGCTTCCCCAAACCAGGTAGCCGTCCATGTCGCGATGTTCGGACCACCAGCGGTTCCAGCGCAATAGCGGATCGAATGTCTCTTCGAGAAACCACCGGTCCTGAAACTTACGGTACAGGCCCAGCACCGTAATCGAGCCGACCGGCGGTTCCGACCGATCGAAGCTTTTCCAGCCACGGGCACGCGCATAATTGGGAACGAAGCCCGCAGGAGTGATCTCCCGGAGAATTTCGACCGCGTTTGCATAAGCAAGGTCGCGATCGCCGACCGCCGCGAGAGTTGCCCCGAAGAATGTATCCCAGTCGAAGAGAACGTACCCGCCCCAGTTCACGGACCAGATGCGGCTGACCGGGGTGATGACGCGATCATGCTCGGGGTCGAAAATCGTATCCCAGCCCATCACTGTCTGAATGGCGTTGGCAACCGGGGATGGGCGGCCGTTTCGCACGTTAGAAGCGTCGTAAGCCTTTTGCTGGCTCTGGAGTACCGCTTGAATCTCCTGCAAGGTCCTTTGTTTCCCGGTGCTGATCGCTACAGGCTTATCGAAAACCGAGGCGAAATAAGGCCCGCTGACCGGCGCGCTTGTTCGCAAATCATCTTTGCCCACGAAGAACACCGGCACTTGGCCGGATGAGCCATGGGTATCCATCCGATTGCCGTGCTTCTGCGCCGATCCGGGGCGATTCCGGAGAAAATTTACGGAAAAGACAATGGCGGGCGGAACGGAACTCGGGCGGTTAGATGGAAGCGGCGTTGCAAGCAGTACGAGATCGCCGCCGGTGTGGGCGCTCTGAATCCGCATCTCGTGACCACGCCAGGAAAGCTGTAGGTCGGTATAGCTGCCGTCGTAGCTATGGGGGCCCGGCTTTACCTTTTCCGCGCCAGGGTCCTCGCGGCCGATCAGAGCGTTCGGGAGAAAAGCCTCGCCGGCTTCTGTGGTTCTGTTCTGAATACCGATGTGAATGGCGAGCCCCTCGGGTAAAAGAACCTGCGTGAGGACACTGTTGACATCCCAAGTATTCCAGCCCCGTGCCAAGTGCTTCTGCAAAAGCGCGTATTCGTGAGAAACGGGAGGGAGTTTCTCCGGAGGCTGCGCTCGCAGGGCAAGCAAGCAGAAAAGCAGCGGAAGGAGCAATGAGGCGCCCCGTTTCATGGAGCGGATCACGAGCAAGCTGCGCAGTGAGAGTTTGAGCATCGTTCTAGCGGCCGAACCTATACGATCTGCGGAAGCGTGACTGCCCCCGTCCATTTCGCATTAATTGGATGCGTGAATCACCTTCACCAATTGGTTGTCCGGAACCGACCAAGCCTTTGCACCGGTATGCATAAAGCGATGGTCCTTGTCATCCCAGCGCAGATGGGTGATCCGTCCATCTTCTTTGTAGTTGTATGTGACGCCGTTGTCCTCGTAGAGATCGAATGTCGCGTTGGCGCCCGGATAAATGCGAATCTCCTTCAGTGCCTGGTGCTGGTCCATGTCCTCTACCTGCTTCCCAATTGGCAGAATCGACCCGCCTCGTACAAAAAGTGGAATGATATCAATCGGCGCATTCGCCGCAATCGTCTGCCCGCCGTGGTACTCCTTGTTCGTCCAATAGTTATACCAATCCGCTCCCGCCGGCAGATAAACCTTACGGCTCGTCTGCCCCTGATGCGTCACTGGCGCCACCAGTAAATCCGGTCCGAACATAAATTCGTGGGTTAGCGTGTCCACCTTCGGATCATTCGGGAAGTCCATAAAAAGCGCCCGCATGTACGGTGCGCCCGTCTTGTAAGTTTGATAAGCCAGCGAGTAAATGTACGGAATCAGCGCGTACCGCATCCGCAGATATTTTTCGAGAATCGGCGTCGCCTGATCCCCGTACGACCACGGCGTATTGAAGCGCCGCATCCCGTGAGTGCGGAAGATCGGCATAAACACGCCATACTCAAACCAGCGCACATACAGCTCCGGGTAATCCACATCGTCGCCCACATTGTCGCGCGCACCCTTCGGGCTGATGAGCGGCTTATGCGCCGGATGATCCACGGCCGGCAAGGCCCAGAATCCGCCCACATCGTCCGTCCAGTACGGAATCCCCGACGCCGTCACATCCAGTCCTGCGGGAACCTGACGCTGCAGCGTGTCCCATGTCGGCGAAATGTCCGAGGACCAGAAAATCGCCCCATTTCGCTGCGCGCCTGTGTAGGCCGCACGCGCCAGAATCATGGCGCGCTGCTTCAGATCCTGCCGCATTCCGTGATATACCGCCGACGTCTCAAAGAGCGGATAGACGTTGAAGTACTCCGTGCCCGGCCCGATATAGTAGTAACTGCCGTTGGGCGGAATATCCGGCTCCGTCTCATCCGTCCAGATCGCATCGAATCCTTTGCTGAGGATGTGCTGGTCTATCATCTGCCAGAACCATCGCGACGCCGCGGGATTCGTCATATCCAGGTTTGAACCCGTCTTGTTTCCAGGTGACTCGTTCGTTTGCGTCGGCTTGCCGTCGGCCAGGCGATAGAACCATCCATTCTTCAGCAGCTTGTCGTAGTAGCGCGAACCCGGGGCAAACCGCGGCCACACGCTGATGAGCGTATGAAAACCCATCTTGTGCAATTCCGCATTCATTTCCGTCGGGTCCGGCCAGTCCTTCTTGACAAAGCTGAACTGCCCCATTTTGGGGTACCAGAAGAAGTCCACCACCAGGTAATCGCAGGGCAAGCGCCGCTCGCGATATCCCTTGGCGACGGCCATAATTTGCGCCTGCGTGCTGTAGCGCTCCTTGGACTGCGTAAAACCATATGCACCCTGCGGCAGTAACTGCGCCGGCCCGGTCAGCAGGCGGTATCCCTCATACAGCTTGTCCGCGGTCTTGCCTACAATCACGAAAAATGACACCCGCTGCCCTACCTGCGACGTCCACGTGGTCCGGTCATTGAAATACGGATTGACCGTCGTTTTCGACGGATTGTCCCACAGCACGGCATAGCCCTTGTTCGTAACCATGAAAGGCACACAAAAGCTCTCGCCGCCCGCCGCTCCATAGTCGCTCCAGCACCTGACGCTCTGGTCGCGATGGTCCAGGCGTCCGCTCTGGTTTTCGCCCAGTCCGTAATAGTGCTCGCCCGGCTGCACGCTGAAGGTCGCGCCCACCTGGTAAAACGGCGGATCCGACGGCCGCTGGTCCTGCAGAACCTCCGTATTGCCGCTGCCATAGCTGGGCTTGTTCATCGACCAGTTCTCCAGCTTCACCACCATCTCCCCGCTGGGAAGCGAGAACCGCAGCGGAATGTTTCCGTATCTCTGTCTGCCGTTTCCGCCAAAGAATTTCCCAATCACTTCCTGCCCTAGCAGGTGCGGGCTGTGATGCTTCGCCGGACCCATGATGGTCACCGCAAGCCGTGACGACTCATACGTTCGGCCATTCGCGCTCTTTTCAAATTTCCAGCCTGCGGCGTCCGGCTTCGCAATGATTCC
>JBOGMI010000981.1:0-1132 GCA_050746645.1 Bryobacteraceae bacterium
CCGACTACATTTTCCGCGCCACCGGCAGCGTGATGAAGTTCGACGGCTTCCTCAAGGTTTACGAAGAAGGCAAAGACCAGAAAGACGAAGACGACGAGGACCTCAAACACAAGCTGCCCGCGGTTTCTGAAGGCGAGGCGCTGCGGTTCAAGGAGATACTCCCCGAGCAGCATTTCACCGAGCCGCCGCCGCGCTATACCGAGGCGACTCTGGTCAAGAAACTGGAATCCGACGGCGTGGGCCGGCCTTCCACCTACGCTTCCATACTTTCGACCATCCAGGATCGCGAATACGTGAAGAAGGAAGGCGGCAAATTCAATCCCACCGAATTGGGAATGGTGGTCACGGATCTGCTGCTCGAAAGCTTTAGCGATCTGTTCGAAGTCGGCTACACGGCGCGGATGGAGCAAGAGCTCGACGAGATCGAAGAAGGCAAGCTCGAATGGCGCGTCGCCATGGCCGAGTTTTACGATCGCTTCGAGAAGGACCTCGAGCATGCCGCGCGCAACATGACCGACATCAAGCGCATGGAGAAGCCGACCGATTTGGTCTGCGAAAAATGCGGCAAGCCCATGGTCATCAAATGGGGAAAGCACGGCAGCTTCATCGCTTGCACCGGCTATCCCGAATGCACCAACACGCGCGAGCTGGCGGCGGAAGAGGACGTAGCCGAACAGGGCGCGGAAGAATACTGCGAGAACTGCGGCCGGCCTATGGTGCTGAAGAAAGGCCGCTTCGGCCAATTCTATGCCTGCTCCGGCTATCCCGATTGCAAGACCACGAAGCAGATCGGCGGTACGCAGCGGAAGGACGAAACGCTCCAAGAGAAATGCCCGCAATGTGGCAACAATCTGGTGCGCAAGTACGGCCGCTTCGGCGAATTTGTGGCCTGCAGCAATTATCCGAAATGCAAGTACGTCAAGCAGAAAACGATCGGCGTCCCTTGCCCGAATTGTTCCGAAGGTGAAATCGTCGAGCGGCGTTCCAAGCGTGGCAAGACGTTTTATGGCTGTAATCGGTATCCCGATTGTGACTTTGTGGCCTGGGGTAAGCCTATCCCGGAAAAATGCCCCGAGTGCGGCAGCAGTTACTTAATCGAGAAATATCTCAAAGCCGGCCCTGTGGCCCAGTG
>JBOGMI010000982.1:0-6607 GCA_050746645.1 Bryobacteraceae bacterium
ACGTGGAGAAGCTGAAGCGCTTCGTACCCAGTGCACGTGGATGGGACCGGAAGGAGGACGCGACCCCGACCCCCGCGCTCGTGGACGGCGAGGTGGAGTGGGAGGTGGAGCGTCTGCTGGGCAAGAGAGAGGCCATGGAGCCCGTGCAGGTCGAGCCGGAGGGCAGCGCGCCAGTGGACAGCGAGGAGAAGGAGTCAGTGGCAGACGAGGACGAGAAGAAGGAGGAGGCGCCCATCAGGAGAGTCAGCCCGCGGCTGGCTGCCAAGGCTGCGGCAGACAGTCGTCAGCAGGTGAAGACGGGCAAGAAGAAGGTCGTCAAGGGGAAGGAGGAGCTCGTGCTGCGCTACCTGGTGAAGTGGGCAGGCTTCAGCGAGGAATATTGCACGTGGGAGCGAGCGAGCAACCTGCGTCTGCATGCGCAGGGAGCCATCGACGACTATGAGGCCAGGGCGGCTGAGGACAGAGGGGAGACGACAGTGGCCCTCCAGTACCTGCATGCGCTAGTGGACGACGGCGACTCACACCAGCTGACTGTACAAACGACGCTAGTGGGAGCCGTGGACCCCCAGCCTGCAGTGGTAACGGAGGCTCCCAGTCCAGACAAGCAGACGTGGACTATTGTGGGCAGGAGTGGCCGTGGGACTCAAGGCCATCGCGGCTAAGTCTTTTTGTTAGGCCGTCTGGAGTGGGTTCAACCGTGTGGTTCTTAGGCCTCCGGACCCACCGGTTTTCGAGAAAATCGAGAAAGAAGGTTTGCCTATGATCTCGAGGGGCCTAGAGCCAAATCTGCTAAGTGTTTTTGTTAGTGGAGAATGGACTCAGTGAACTTGGCAGTCATGTGTGGAATGGTGAAACGTGGACCAGGCGAAAGCCCAATGGGTGAATGAGCCGTTTCTGCCATAATTGTGAGATGCGTGTGTACTGTAACGGATTTCACTTTAATTGCACGTACCGGTAACGGAAATTGGATTATGACATGTGCTTTACGAGTCTATTTTACTTTGGATGGTTTGTAACGCCCGATTTCGATTTGCATGGTGTGTCCAACTTGGACTATTGGATTTTGACGTTTATTTGGATGTGCCGGCTGGGTTCTTTGACTTGCATGCAGTGTTCAACTTGGACTATGGGACAGCGAGGAGCGCTCGGCTCGAGGACGAGCCATTTCTTAAGGGGGGGAGGATGTTACGACCGTGCTCACTTGTGGACATGAGTGCGCTATGACTGTGCTATGAGTGAGCCGTGAGTTTAGCCCAAATGAGTGTGACGGCCGAACTGTGGCCAGTGCAGCGGACCAATGGGCGAACTGAGCCGCCCAGCGCGATGGGAGGTCTGGCTTCTCTCTGGTTCTCTCTCTCTCCTCCTCTCGCGGCTTGCTCGTTTGTTTATTCCTTCGTCTCAGGGATAGACTCTCATGCATCGAGCGCTGAGCCAGGTATAACAATTGGCTTCGAGTGGCTCACTGAACGAAGGAGACAAGCGTTCTCCGAACCCTCTCTCCCAACTCCTCGCCTCATGTCGTCCCCATCCCCTCCCAGTGGCTCAGAACAAGCAGCGAGCGCAGTGCAGGAGAGCAAGACCGAAGCTGACGCGCTGTCGATTCTCGCTCCCCTCCTCTCGCAGATGAATAGCAGGATGGAGGAGCTTCGCACAGATATGGCGCTGCTGAAGGCGGACAAGGCGCTGCAGAAGAGCGAGCCAGTATCCCAGCCACCAGCTCTGTTGCGATCGTATGGCATCCCCGAGCTCACTCCTCTTCGTGTCTATTCTCAGGCTAGGCGCCCACTGCAGGCAGCCAGCTCTCAACCTCCAGCTGCAGCTCGCGCGCTATTCGGGGACGTGCTCCCCTCATCTCAGTCTCTTCCCTCCGTCACTCCCGCGGCCGCCGAGCCATCCACGGATCCTGCCGCTGCGGGACTGCGCCTGCGCAACGTGAAGGTGCCCCAGCCAGACAAGTTCTCCGGCACAGCGAAGGAGAAAGCCACATCGCGCAGTTGGCTGTCGGCCGCCACGGATTGGCTGAGGCTCACCGTGGGCGACCAGAGCGAGGACATCAAAGTGATGTACTTCGGCACGGTGCTGAGCGGACAGGCCAGGGCGTGGTTCGATGCGGAGAAGCTGAGAGCCGAGGCGGCGGGACAGCATTTGACTCTGGCGCCTCTGTTCGCGAACTTCCTGGATGCCTTTGCCGAGTCGCGGTCGGTGATCGCTCTGCAGCAGGAGATGGAGCAACTGCGCTTCGGTGTGGGCAAGTGCACGAACCTGATCGCCACCGAGACGCACTTCGACGCCCTCGCATTCACCATCTACGGCACCGTCCAGCCCAAGTCGGACGCCGACATGATGCTGGGAGCCATGTACGGCAATGTGATCAAACATGGAGACCTCGAGCTGTGGGCGATGGCGACGGACGAGCTGCCGAGTGGATTGAGCCCACTGGCAGACTGGAAAGAGGCAGTGCAGACAGCTGCAGCCAAACTCAAGAACAAGGCGGGAGGGGCGTCGAGGAGAGGAGGGCCGGGACGCTCGCAGGGGCAGTGGCGTACGGGAGGATCGACGTGGACTGAGGGCAGACAGCATAATGCCTCGGTCAACAACGTCAATGCGAGGGAAGCAGGAGGTGACAATGAAGACATCGACGAGGAGACGAGCAGCGATGGTGCGGGCGGACGAGCTGAAGGTCAGTCAGCGTCAGCGGCAGAGGTGCACTCCAGACAGTCGGGCCGTGGAAGGGGTGTAGCCCAAGGGAGAGGCCGTGGGAGAGGTGCCTACCGCGGCAGGGCCGGCCCGGGATCCAGCAACCAACTCACTGAGGAGCAGAGAGACGCTCTGATGGCGGCGGAGCGCTGCTTCATCTGCTATGAGAAGGGCCACATCGCACGCGGCTGCAAGCAGAAGCGCTCTCGGGCTCCAACGGAGGAGGAGTTAAACGCCTGAGCCTGGCCACTGCGGAGGTGAAGCGGTCCAGGCGCAATCAACGATTCAACAAACAACCTCCTTCCTCGTCCTCCTCCCGTTCCTCGACCCACCAACGCAGCGGAGCCCCGCAGGCGGTTGAGTCGGGGCAGGCCCTTGTGCAGACGACTGGGGCAGAGTCAGCGAGGGTCAGGGAGGCGGCCGCAGCAGGGGCAACAAGCAGACCCAAGGGCAAGACGAGTAGGGGAAAACGGCGACGCAGACGCAAGCAGGCAGCTCGGGAGCGCGTGCTGGTGAAGGCTGCAGAGCGGCTGCTCAGCGCCGTGCACAGTGAGTCCAGCCCATCCCTTGTCGTGACCGCACTCATCGGGGGAGTGGAGTGCAAGGACGTGCTGGTTGACGGGGGAGCGGAGGCGAGCTTCGTGCGCAGGGATTGGGCGAAGCGGTCAGGGCTGCGCATTGAGAAGCTCGACCGACCGCTGCACGTCAGCCTGGCAGATGGGAACACGAGCATGACGCTAAAGGACGCGGTGCGGGCAGAGGCCGTGAAGGCACAGGGCTCCACTGCCCCATGCACACTCAACGTCATGGACCGCATGAACCATCAAGTCATCCTCGGTCTGAACTGGCTGAAGGCTGCCAACGTCACGGTGAGCTATGGCCAGGACATGCTCTGGAACGGGAAGCCGCTGCAGCAGCAGAAGGACGGTCAGCTTGGTGACAAGAGCCTCCCGCGGATCGGTCGAGGTCTACTCCCAGTCAGTACTGATCCCCCGCAGCAGATTCATTCGCCTGCCGAGCTGAGGGTGTGCGGTGTAGAGGTCAAAGTGGGCAACGGGTTCGAGGGACGTATGCAGGCGATTCTTCGCGACTGCGCAGGGGCGTTCAGCACTGAGCTGAAGGCGAGGTCGGCAGCTGCGTTGAAGGGAGCCATCAAGTGCGAGGTGCGGCTCAAGGACCCCAACTGCCGTCCAGTGGTCAGTCCCGAGCGGAGACGTTCGGAGAAGGATATCAGCACGCTGAGACGCTGCACGGAGGAGATGATCAAGGCTGGTCTCATACAGCCCAGTATCAGTCCATGGTCATCACAGGCCGTGCTGGTCAAGAAGGTCAGGGACGGGGTGGTGCTGGACGAGAAGCGGCCCACGTGGGACTACCGCTGGGTCAACGACCTGGTGCAGGGAGACGCCTACGCGCTGCCGCTGCCCGAGAACATGTTCAACATGCTCAAGGGAGCACGATTCTTCAGCAAGCTGGACCTGACCAAAGGCTTCTGGCAGATCCCCGTGGAGGAGAAGAGCCGACAGATCCTCGCTATGGCCACACCACTTGGACTATACGAGCCAGGGTACATGCCCTTCGGTTACAAGAACGCGCCCTCGGTGTTCCAGCGCGAGATGGAGCGTATCTTCCGCGATCGATTGTGGCAGGGTCTCATCGTGTTTGTGGACGACATCCTCATCTATACCAAGACGGAGGAAGAGCACGAGGAGATGATACGCTGGGCGCTCGGTCGGTTGATGGCCAATGAGTACTACGCACAGCCGGGCAAGTGCGAATTCTTCAAGCGCGAGCTGACTGTACTCGGGCACGTGATCAGCGAGAAGGGCGTGGACGTGCAGCAGCACAAGGTGAAGGCGGTGCAGGAGTGGCCAGCACTGCAGTCGAAGAAGGACATCAAGTCGTTCCTCGGGCTGACGGGCTACTATCGCAAGTTCATCCCACGCTACAGCGCAGTGGCCAAGCCGTTGAGCGACCTGTTGAAGGAGGAGAGGAAGTTCGACTGGGGAGAGGAACAGAGGAAGGCGTTCGACGAGCTGAAGGCGGCGCTGACGAGCGCCACCTTCCTTGCTCACCCTAACCCGCAGGAGCAGTACGTGCTCAATACGGACGCATCGGGCTTCGCTATCGCTGCGGTGCTGAGTCAGAAGCAGCAGGACGGCAAGATGCACCCAGTGGCCTACTACAGCAGGAAGATGGAGCCCGCCGAGACGCGCTACGAGGTGACGGACCAGGAGCTGCTGGCCATAGTGGACGCCGTCGAGCACTGGCGGTGCTACTTGGAAGGAGCTGAGCACCCCGTGCTCATCCTCACCGACCACAGGGGCCTGGAGTATCTCAGCACCAAGAAGGAGTTGAGGAACAGGGAGGCGCGCTGGATCGAGAAGCTGGCGGAGATCGAGTTCAAGATCCGCTACGTGCCCGGGCCCCAGAACGCCGCGGCCGACGCGCTGTCGAGGAGGGCGGACTACCAGGAGCAGGTCGCTGTAGAGAGGAAGGACGAGGCAGAGCTCATTGAGGAGAGGCCGCGGCTGAAGATCACACTGGCTCCCCTTCCTGTCGTGAAGGCGAAGGAGGCGTGGGAGGCGAGAGCCGAGGCGCTGCCATTCAAGGACGAGCTGCGGAAGGCTGCTGCCGCTGACCCCGCCTACGCCAAGAAGGTGAAGGAGGTAGAGCCGAACGACGGGCTGCTGCGTGGAGAGGGCCTGCTGTGGACGGCCGACGGCATCCTGCATGTGCCCGACGACCAGAGTGTGAGGAGCAAGCTGCTCCACGCCGTGCACGATGCACCGACTGGCGGTCACCTGGGTGAGAGGAAGACCCTGCGCAAGCTGCAGGCGGACTGCTACTGGCCAGGGATGAGGGCGGACGTCGAGGACTACGTGCGCGGGTGTGTGACGTGCGCGAGGATTAAGCCGGCCCAGCAGGTGACGGCTGGTCTGCTGCGTCCTCTGCCCATCCCACACAGGCCATGGGAGGTGATCGGCATCGACTTCGTCGGGCCCCTGCCCAAGACCGCGGACCACCACGACTTCATCCTGTCAGTCAAGGACCAGCTCACCAAGCAGGTGCACTTCATCGCCACCACAGTGAACGTGACGGCGAAGGGGACGGTGAAGCTGCTGCTTGAGCACGTGATCAAGCTGCACGGGCTGCCATCGGCCATCGTCAGCGACAGGGACGTGCGCTTCCAGTCCACACTGTGGAAGGAGATATGGAAGACGTGGGGCTCGAGACTGATGATGGGCTCGTCCTACCACCCACAGACGAACGGGCAGACGGAGCGCGCCAACCGCTCCCTGGAGACTTACCTGAGGGCGTTCGTCGACAAGAAAGGGAAGGACTGGGCAGACTGGCTCCCCATGGCTGAAGTGCACTACAACAACAGTGTGCACGAGGCGACTGGAAAGACTCCCTTCGAGCTCAACGGCATCCTGTGGACGGACGCCTACTCGCTGGCACTGAGCTCACCGACCATGAGGCAGTTCAGGGCGCAGACAGCTGAGGACGTGCTGGCAGACATGAAGAGGGCGTGGGAGGATGCGCGCACGGCGCTGATGGCAGCCAGGGACAGGATGAAGAGGACCGCGGACGAGCACAGGCGAGACGTGCGGTCCAGCGTGGGGGACCTGGTGATGCTGAGCACGGCTCACCTGGCCAAGCACGGAACCAAGCTGAGCGACCTGTACGTGGGCCCCTTCCCCGTGGTGAAGGTCAGCCAGAGCGGGCTCAGTGTGTGGCTGCTGCTGCCCAAGGAGTACGCCAAGCTGCAGCAGCCCTTCCACGTGGAGAAGCTGAAGCGCTTCGTACCCAGTGCACGTGGATGGGACCGGAAGGAGGACGCGACCCCGACCCCCGCGCTCGTGGACGGCGAGGTGGAGTGGGAGGTGGAGCGTCTGCTGGGCAAGAG
>JBOGMI010000983.1:0-7179 GCA_050746645.1 Bryobacteraceae bacterium
CCAATGTTCCTCTTCCGTATGGGCCCGGACAGCGGGCCGACCGCGCCTGTGGTCGCGGCTCTGAATGCACTATTGCGGTGCCGGGCCGCGCACGACCTGAACGAAATTGTTCGGATCGACCCATTTCACAAAGGCCGCGCGGATTTGATCGGCGGTCATATGGAAGTAGCGTTTTGCCGCGAGCTCCGGCTCGTTGAGCGGAAGGCCGATCACGGCGCGGCCCATGAAGCCGCCGGCGACCGCCCGCTCGCTCGATTCCGACAGCGGGATCTGGCGCAGCAGCAGCGCCTTGGCTTGCTGCAACTCCGCCGGCGAGACATTGTATTTCTGCATGTCCGCGAGCTGCTGCTCGATCATTGTGCGCGCCTTGGATACGTTCTTGGGATCGCAGCCATACGTCACGCTATAAGATGCGCGGGTCTGGCTGGCGCTGAGCGAATCGTCGACGGTATAGACCAAGCCGGCTTTCTCGCGCAATTCACGATAGAGCCGCGTGGCGTAGAAGCCGCCGCCCAGGACATGATTGCCAACCTGGAGCGCGTAATAGGACGGCGAGAAGCGGTTCATCTCCAATTGTTCGGAGAGATCCACCAGGTCCTGCACCCGCCGCGGATCGGGCACATGGACGGCGCTCGGCTTGTTGGCAGGAACCGGCGGCAGGACCACCTTCGGCGGCTTGCCCTCGGCCTTCCAGGAGCCGAAATATTTTTCGATCGTCTTCTTCGCTTCGGCCGGCGTCACGTCGCCGATCACCACGATCGTCGTGAGATCGGGGCGGTAGGCCTTTTGGTAGTAGGCGCCAAGATCTCCATAACCGAGCGACATCACGGTCTTCGGCGTGGTTTGGCGCTGCAGCGGATCATTGGCCGGCAGCAGGGCGGCGATGAGCGCGCGATGGAAGCGATAGCCGGGACTATTCAACTGGCCCGCGGTGAACTGTGCGGTCTGCTTCTGGACCACTTGGAACGCTTTCTCCGGCAGCGCGGGATGCAGTTCGTTGTCGGCCAGCAACTGCACCCCGCGATCGAAGTATTTCTTCAGAACCTGAAGGCGAAAGCTGGGGCCGGCGGATTCGGAAGCCGCGATGTCGTCCAGCGCCTTTTGGAAAGCCAGCCGGTCCAGCGTCTTCGTGCCGTAGGAGAACAAGCCTTCGAGCACATCCGAGACGCCCTCCTGGCCGGACGGGGTTTCCATTTCGTCTTGCGTCTTGATGCTACCCATCACGGTGACCGTCGGGCTGGCGGATTCGTGCTGCACGATCAGCCGCAAGCCGTTGGGCAGTTTCGTGTCATAGGGATGCACCGTCATCTTCGGAATCGCCAGCGACTTCACCGCGGCTTCCGCCCAAGCGGGGAGTTTGACCGGTTTGGTCGGCGTGGCGGTCGCCGATTCCTTACCGCCAAAGCCTTTCGACTTGACCGGCTTGGGCGAGGGCGCGGGCTTCAGCGTCGCGAGGATGGAATTCTTGTCGTTCAAATATTTCTTGGCAACGCGATTAACGTCGGCTAGCGTGACGCGCCGGATGGCGTCGACATCTTCCTCGGGCGAATGACGGCCCTCGGCCGCCAGCGCCTGGCTCCAAAAGCTGGCAAGGCCCGTGATCGAGTTGCGGGAAAATTCGGCACTGGCAATTTCGCTCTTCTTCGCCGCCTGCACCAGATCGGCGGGAACGCCATGAGCGACGTAATCGGCAATGATCTTCTTCATTGCGGCATCGATGGACGCGGGATCGGCGTCCGCCGGCAGAGCGGCCAGGGCAAGAGCGGCGCTGGCCTTCGGATAGGTCTCGAGCATAGCGAATTCTGTAGCCAGCGCCTTGCCTTCCGGCACGAGCGCGTACAGGTTGCCGCGCTGACTCGCCAGCACATCGGCCAGTATCTGCGCGGCAGCGAAATCCGGACTGTCGCTGCCGGGAAAACGGTAGGAAACAATTGTCAGCAAATAGGGCAAATTGCTTTCGAGCGTGAACGATTCGGCGCTCACCGGCTTTAAGTTCACCTGCGGACGCGAAGGCAGCGATTTATGCGGGATCGAGCCGTAATAGCGCTTGATATCTTTCAACGTCGCCGCGGGATCGACGTTGCCGGTGACGATAATGATCGCGTTGTTCGGCGCATACCAGGAGCCGGCGAACTTCTTGAGCATGGTGGCGGTGGTCTTCTGGAACGACGGAATGGTTCCAAGCGCGTCGTTCTCGTAGGGCGTGCCGGCGAAGAGGTCTTTGTTGAGGCGGACGATGAATTTGTAGGTCGGGTTGGAAAGATCGCGCGAGACTTCCTGTTCAATCGCACCGCGCTCCTGATCCCATTGTTTTTGCGAATTCTCGATGCCGGCCATGCAGGCGGCGTCGATGCGCAGTGCCACGTCCAGATCTTGCGCCGGCACGGTGGCGAAATACTGCGTGATGTTCTGCTGTGTGTCGGCATTCATGTAGCCGCCGAGCTGGGCGAAGATGGCGGCGATCTGATCGGCGGTCAGTCCATCGCAGCCGCGAAAGGCCATGTGCTCCTGGGCATGCGCCATGCCCGGGAAACCCGCCGGGGTTTCGTTGGCGCCGGCCAAATAATTGGTCTCGAGCGTCGCCACCGGCGCCAGCGGATCACGGATGATCACCACCCGCAGCCCATTGCCGAGCGTGGCGCGAGTGACGTTTGCTTCCGCCGTTGGAGTTTGCGCCCCGGCGCCCAGCGCCAGGAGAAGGGTCAGTGCCGTCAAAAGGCCAAATCGATACCGCATATAATTTTCAGCTTAGCTGTTGGGCAACGCCCGAGCCAGCGCGATTCTAACTCTCTTGCTATGGGCGCTGCGGCTTGAGCGGCTTGAGATCGGCGCGCGGCGCCGGATCTTGCTTCTCCTTCTTTTTCAAGTCTTCAAACATTCGTGCCAGGTCATAGCCGAATTGCGCCGCATACGTTTCCCGGACCTCACGCACCTGTTCGACGATTTCGTCTTTCCAGGCAGTTGTTTTCATTGTTCTTCTCCCCTCAGCTCTTCCGGCGTGCACAGGCTCGGCAATTCATATCCGTAGCGTTCGACGACGCGCCGCATCGTTCGCTGCAATTCGGCGTTCGCGATATGACGGCAGTTCCACGTCAACAGATACTCGCAGCCATAAACAGTGGCGATGGCGATGTGGGCAGCGTCGGCGGCCGCTTTTCGCGGAATTGCTCCCTCGGCAATCAGATGCTCCGCTAATTCCAGTATCTCGTCATCGACCGGCAATATGGAAATGCCGCGAAGAATCTCCAACCGCTCGCCGGCGTGACGCGCATCTCCGGCGCGTACTTCCTGAACCACAAGCTCCGAAATGAATAGATCGAACGCGGAACGGCGCGCTTGCCACCAATCGCGGGTTATCTCCTGATGAGCGGCAACCAGCAGGTCCCGGCTGGGCTGCGCGGCCAGGTAGCTGGGAATTGTAGTCTCCAGGTATAGCTTGGCTTTCATTCGGATTCGCTTGATTCTAACCCTGTGTGTCATTTTGGGTTCTACAGCAATTCGACAGCTTATGGCCACAAACACAGAAGCGGCGCTGCCGCCATTGATCGACCGGGACCTCTTTTTTGGCGAAATTCAGATCGGAGGCGCGCAGATTTCTCCCGACGGCGCCTATATTTCATTTTTGAGGCCGCATGCGGGCGCGCGAAACGTCTGGGTGAAAAAGAGTGGCGAGCCGTTTTCGGCGGCCAAGCCCGTTACCGCCGATCCGAGGCCGATTCCCAATTACTTTTGGAGCCGCGACAGCCGGTTTCTTTTGTACGTGCAGGACGAGAACGGGGATGAGAATTACAACATCTACGCTGTCGATCCCGCGGGCGAGCCGGACCCATGCAAGCAGGTTCCGCCAGCCCGCAATTTGACAAAAGCGAAAGGTGCCCGCGCATTCATCTATTCGCTCCCTAGGAATCAGCCGGATATGATTTACGCCGGGTTGAACGATCGCGATCCCGCCTGGCCGGATCTTTACCGCGTGCAAATTTCGACCGGCGCGCGGACGCCCCTGCGGCAAAACACCGAGCGCATCGCCGAATGGAGTTTCGACAACGCCGGCGAGCTGCGCCTGGCCATGCGCGTGAACGACGCCGGCGATACCGAAGTGCTGCGCGTGGATGCCGATCAGTTCACCCGGATTTATTCGTGCAGTGTAGAGGAGACTTGCGCGCCTCTGAAATTCGACCAAGCCAATAAACAGGTGTATCTGATCACCAACCAGGGCGCCGGCGCCGACCTGATTCGCCTGGTGCGCCTGGACCCGGAGAGCGGGGCCGTGGAGATGGTGGAGCAGGACCCGCTGGAGCGCGTCGATCTGGCCGACGCAATTTTCTCCGAACAAACCGACGAACTGCTGGCAACGGTTTACGAAGACGAACGCGAGCGCATTTATTGGAAGGAAAGCGCGTTCGAAGCCGATCAGCACTGGCTCGAAGGGCAGTTCCCGGGATTGGAGATCGATTGGCTTTCGCATACACGCGACGAAAACACCTGGATCGTTCGTGCACACGGCGATCGCGAGCCGGGCCAGGTCTGCGTGTTCCATCGCAATGCGAAGCGAGTGGAGCCGCAGTATCGGGTGCGGGAGCAGATTCCGCGAGAGGCTCTGGCCGCGTGCAAGAGCATTCGCTATCGCTCATCCGACGGGCTGGAAATCCCGGCCTATCTGACGCTGCCCAAAGGCGAGGAGGCGAAAAATTTGCCCTTGGTAGTGTTCGCGCACGGCGGCCCGTGGGCGCGGGATTCCTGGGGCTACCATGTCTTCGCGCAGTTTTTTGCCAATCGCGGCTATGCGGTGCTGCAGCCGAATTTCCGCGGCTCGACTGGCTACGGCAAAAAATTTCTCAACGCGGGCAATGGCGAATGGGGCCGCAAGATGCAAGACGATATCACGTGGGGAGTAAAACATCTGGCCGCGCAGGGAATCGCGGATCCCAAGCGCGTGGCCATCGTGGGTGGTTCGTATGGAGGATATGCGGCGCTCGCCGGTGTTGCCTTTACGCCGGATGTTTATGCGGCGGCGGTCTCCATCGTCGGGCCGTCCAGCCTGATCACGCTGCTCGAATCGATTCCGCCGTACTGGGAGGCCGAGCGCAAGATTATGTATGCGCGAATCGCAGACCCTGACGACCCCGAAGGCAGAAAAAAGCTCGAAGACGAATCGCCTTTGCACGCGGCAGCTCGAATCAGGACGCCACTGATGGTGGTGCAGGGCGCCAACGATCCGCGCGTGAAAAAACGCGAATCGGACCAGATCGTGATCGCGCTGCGTGAGCGCGGCATCGCGATTGAATATCTCGTTGCGCCCGATGAAGGCCATGGCTTCGCCCATCCGATTAACAATCTGGCGATGATCGCCGCCGTGGAGCGGTTTCTTGGCAGCCACTTGCATTCGCGCTTCCAGCAATCGGCACCGAACGATGTAGCCGCGCGGCTGAAAGAGATCACGGTCGATCCAAGCGCGGTGACGCTCGCGCCGAAAATGGACGCATCTGAGGTCGGCGTGCCGCAAACCGCGGCGGACCTGACGCCCGGAATCAGCCGCTACCAGGCAACTCTGGAGATCAGCGGACAGAAGATGTCGCTCGACTTGATCAGCGAGATTCAAGACGCAGGCGGCATGTGGTCGGCTGTAAACCGGATGGAGACACCGATGGGGCCTGTCGCCGATACCGCGAAGCTCGAAAAACGAAGCCTCGTCGCGCGCGAACGCCACGTGGCGCAAGGGCCGGTGGAGATCGACCTTTCCTATGACGGGGAGCGCGCCACGGGCACGATGACAGTCAACGGTCAAAAGAAGCCGGTAGAGATTGATCTGGGCGGAGCGATATTCGCGGATTCAGCGGGAGCCATGGAATCCATCGCCGTGCTGCCGCTCGCGGACGGCTACCGGACGGCGTTTCGCAATCTGGACCTCTCGCGGCAAAAGACCAAACCCATGCAGCTTGCAGTCACCGGCAGCGAAAACGTAGAAGTGCCCGCGGGGACGTTCGAAACTTACCGGCTGGAGATCGAACCGGCCGGCGGCGAGCCGGGAAAGACGACTGTATGGGTGGCAAAAACGGAACGCAAAGCGGTGAAGTATCAGTCGGTGCTGCCGGAAATGGGCGGTGCGGTGCTGACCGCGGAGTTGGTGGAGTGACAGACAGGAACTGTTCACCGCACAACGACAAAGGCATGGCGCCGTTTCGTACCGAAGCGGAAAATCGCAAAATGATCATCGAACGATGCCGCGCGTTCGATGCCAAGGCGGCGCATGACCGCAAAGCTCGTCCGATCGGCAAGCGAAAAATCCTGATCGGGGTATGCTACCCCAATTTGCCATGCGGCTTCCATGTCTGCTGTGCCAACCGGTTCTATGGTCGCTACGCCACCTCGCAAACCTTCCCAGAAGCGCTCCGCGGCGCGGCGGGAGATACGGTGCCGGAGAAGAGTCCACGTTTCGAGTAGCACATGATCGGTAACGACTAAGAACTCACCGGCTTTGAGAATTGCTTTGGCGCGAGTATTTCCGCGGTCCGAAAAATCCGCCGCAGCGTACCAGACCGATGTATCGACGAATAAACTCATGCCCGCTTTCGTTTCTTGGTAGCGGGCTGCTTATGTAGTGAGTCAAAAGCTTCGGCGATCATCGAATGCTTGTGCCGAACAATATCCGAACCGCCGGAATCGCCGAGATCGAACACGCAGGCAGGATCTGCGGTCCGTTCCGGGCGGCTGAGATCCCGGGCGACAAGTTGGCGCACGTATTCGGCTAACGACAGACCGAGGTCGCTCGCGCGTTGACGGGCTCGCCGGTGTGCTTCGGTTTGCAGCGTGATTTGCGTGCGCGACATCATGATGGCACCATCATAGCAGTCGCACGGTAAGATTGGAAGCGTTTCTGGGATGCGGGCCGGCTCCAAAGATCCAGAAAGCTTTCCTGCGTCAGATCGTCGGCGGCGGATGAGTTACCTACGGAGAGCCGCAGAAAGTTGCGGATTCGCGAGCCATGCTCCCGGTACAGTTGGCCAAACGCCCCGGGCTCGGACAGATTGTCTTGCTCCGCCATGTACGCTCCTACAGGTTATTCGCGGCAAGGAGCGAAAAAGTTCGGCAGGAGGCAGTGCGAATTCACGGCCGGCCAAACTCCTCAAACCGTAGGAGCCGCGATTATCGGGCGAAACAGAAGTCTCAGATCAAATTTGA
>JBOGMI010000984.1:0-1160 GCA_050746645.1 Bryobacteraceae bacterium
GCTTCGCGATGGGCGCCGACTACATGCTCATTCCGCTCATTGCGGCCGAGCAGTTCGGCGTCAACACGCTCGCGCGCGCCATGGCGATCATCCTTCCGGTGAATACGATCGGCCAGACCTGGATCCCCGAACTGGTTTCGGTGCTGCGAGAGCATTATGGCAGCTACGCGATTCCCCTCGCGGTGGTATTTGCCATTGCGGTGGTCGGCGCCATCGCCATCGCCGTGATGCCTCGCGAAGCGCACCTGCTCCAGCCCGGCCCGCAGGCCGCCGCGAGCGAGGCTTCGCGTCGCGCATAAGTATTCATTATCCGATTTTTGCTACATCCCGGAAGAGCGCTCGAAAACCTTCCTGTTCAAAATGCCGGTCGTTGGTCAGAGCGTCAATCAGCCCTTCGCGGCGCATGGTCTGCATGGAAATACAATCCGTGAGGCTATAGCCTTTGTCAAAACGGGCGGCATACAGTTCTAAACCGGCAAGGAACGAGGCGCGGCTTTGGGAGAACACGCGAAAGGTGGGCGATTCGATGATGCGGAGGACGCTAGCTGCGGCATGGCGACGAATGGTCTCCGGCCGTCCGGCGAAATAATTCAGGTATTCGGTCAGCACCTCGTCCGTGGTCACGAGAGATACAGAAGCGTGCTCAGCGGTCAAAGCCAATGCACGTCCGTGAAAGCTGTCGGAAAAATCGGTTAGCGCAATCCAGTAGAACGTGTCGGCAAAGATCGCAGTCATGCGTCTTTCTTGGGCCCACCGTAAAGATAATGGTCGTGTTCGCTGGCGCCGTCTTTCGGCAGAGTAGCCATGACTTCGGTAGGCACCTTACGCATTTCCTCGAGCACAATGTCTGCCGCCGCTTGCAAGGTGCCCGGCACGACCGGAACTTCTTTGCCGGCCAATGTTTGAAGCCAAGCTTCCAAGCTCAGACCCGCTGCCGCCGCCTTCTCCTGCAAGGCGGTCGCCTGATCGTCGGGCAGATGGATCGTGATGGTCATGGAATAAGTTTCATCCTCAGGATCTTCTTTCAGAATAAAGCAATTGTATAGCCCCGCCCGGCGCGACGTTAAACCACTGCTTGAAGAGTGCGGACCGGAGAACGCGCACGCTCTGAATTTCTGATTCTGGAAGCGAGCGTGGAGCAAATTCATTGAACTCTGCCA
>JBOGMI010000985.1:0-10384 GCA_050746645.1 Bryobacteraceae bacterium
AATTCCGAACACGAGTACTTAGTCATAGGCGGCGATGGCGATACCTGCTTGATTGGCGCGGGCAAGCATTTCGGCTTTGTCGAGCAGCAGCGTGCGGCCGGCGTCGACGGCGAGCGCAGTGGTGTTGGTCTCCATCATAGTTTCGATAGTCGCGAGACCGGCGACCGGCACGTCGAAGAGCAGGTGGCCGCGGCCGCTGGAGGCTTTCACGAGCCGGAGCGGCTTTCCGCCGGCCAGGGCGGCGGCGCGGCGCAACATGGCGTCGGTGCCTTCCATGGCTTCGGCGGCGACGCAAGCTCTTTCGCTGATGGCGACGCTTTGGCCGATGTCGGCGGATGCAAGCGTCGCGGCGATGCGGCGGCCATAGCGAATATCTTGCTCTTCCTCTTTCGACGGCTTGCGCTGGGTGAGCACGCCTTTGGGGGCGAGCAAAGGCTTCAAGAGACGCGTGGAATCGGCCAGTTCGATGCCCTCTTCGCGCAGCGCACGCTGGATGCCGCCGATCAGCGCGGCGGTATTCTTCTGTTTCAGAGAAGCGAGCACCCGGACCAGGCGCCAATCCGGTTTGACGGAAGAAAAGATGCTGACGTGTTTCACCTGGCCGGCCATCATGACTTCGGAAATCCGTTCGCGCTTCAGGATGTCGATCAGCGTGCCGAGCTGGCCGATGTTGATCCAGTGGAGCGAAGGAGCGAGCCGGGCGATTTCGGGGCTGGCTTCGTTTTCGATGGCGACCACCACGACTTCATGCCCTTGGCGGCGCGCGGCGTCAAGCGCGAGCAACGGAAAGCGGCCGTTCCCGGCGATCATTCCGTAACGTTGTGGTCGACTTTCGAGCAAACGAGTAGTGTAGCGAGAGAAGCTATAGGAGAACAGCTATGTCCATTGATCCGCGCGCGGGGCAACCCGCCGACCCCTCTCAGCTTGCCGACCTTCCACGGCTGATTACCGCCTACTATTCGCTGCAGCCCGACGCGAGCGAGAAAGAGCAGCGCGTTGCCTTCGGCACCTCCGGCCACCGCGGCTCCTCGCTCGGCTGCTCGTTCAACGAAGGGCATATTTTGGCGATTACGCAGGCCATTTGCCGCTATCGGAAACAGGAAGGGATCACGGGACCGCTGTTTCTCGGCAAGGATACGCATGCACTCTCCGAACCGGCGTTTACGACCGCGCTCGAAGTCCTGGCGGCGAACGGAGTGGAGGTCATGATCGATCGGGATGGCGGCTATACCCCCACGCCTGCGCTTTCGCATGCGATTCTCGTGCACAACCGGCATCGGAAGAATGGCCTCGCCGATGGCATTGTCATTACGCCGTCGCATAATCCGCCGGAAGACGGCGGGTTCAAATACAATCCGCCTTCGGGTGGGCCTGCGGATACCGGCGCAACCAAGTGGATCGAGAATCAGGCGAACGATCTGCTGCGCTCGGGGTTGAAAGATGTTCGGCGCATGCCTTACGCGCGCGCGCTGAATGCCGAGACCACGCATCGCCACGATTTCGTGAGCGAATACGTTTCGCAGCTTGGCGAGACGATCGATTTCGATGCCATCCGTGCGGCCAGGCTGCGGCTGGGGGTCGATCCGCTGGGCGGCGCGGGAATTGCCTATTGGCCGCGTATTGCGGAAAAGTATGGCTTAAACCTGACGGTGGTTCATACGGAAGTGGATGCGACGTTCCGTTTCATGACGCTCGATTGGGACGGCAAGATCCGCATGGATTGCTCTTCGCCGTATGCCATGGCGAGCCTGATTGCGCTCAAGGACCGCTTCGATGTGGCGTTCGCCTGCGATACGGACCATGACCGGCACGGCATTGTGACCCCGGCGAGCGGGCTGATGAACCCGAATCACTATCTGGCGGTAGCGATCGATTATTTGTTCCGCCACCGGGAAGCGTGGCGGCAAGACGCGGGCGTTGGGAAGACGCTCGTGAGCAGCAGTATGATCGATCGCGTGGCGTCAAGCCTCGAACGCAAGTTGGCCGAAGTTCCGGTCGGGTTTAAGTGGTTTGTGGACGGATTGCTGGATGGATCGCTCGGATTCGGCGGTGAAGAGAGTGCCGGAGGATCTTTCTTGCAGCGGGACGGAGCGGCTTGGAGCACGGATAAGGACGGACTGATTATGGGACTGCTGGCGGCGGAGATCACGGCGCGGCGGGGGAAAAATCCGGGAGAGTGCTATCGCGAGTTAACGGAAAAATTCGGCGATCCGGCATATGAGCGGATCGATGCGCCGGCCTCGGCCGCCGAAAAAGCGGTTCTGCAGAAACTGTCGCCGGAGCAAGTGAGCGCAAAGGAATTGGCGGGCGAAAAGATCGAAGCGATGTTGACGAAAGCGCCTGCGAACGACGCGCCCATCGGCGGGTTGAAGGTGATTACCAAGAACGGCTGGTTTGCGGCGCGGCCTTCGGGAACCGAAGACGTTTATAAGATTTACGCCGAGAGTTTTTTGGGCGAAGCGCATCTGCGGCGGATACAGGAAGAAGCGCAGGCGTTGGTTTCGCAGGTGTTTCGGGAGGCGGCAGCGGTTGGTGGCTAAAATGAATGCGAATGATTACCACGCGGAGGCGGCTGGTCTGCGTTCTTCAGACGGCTGCTCTGGCGGGCAGTACCGTGTTCGGTTGCGCTGCCGCTCAAATTGCTAACACACAGAAGTCCCTCGCTCCGATTCCTTCGCCGAGCACGCTGCCGCCGGCGATGCGTGCACAGGAGCAAGCAGCCATGGCGGGACTCCAGGAGCCAGGCGATGTGCGGAGTATTCTCGCCGGACTTTTGAAAGACAACAAGCAGATGAAGCCGGTGCTCGCAAGCATGAACCCGCAGGCCTGGTACGACAAGAAAGGGGCTCCGAGCGCATACATTTTGCAGCACCAGACGGCGCAGAGACAGCTCAATGATTTGCTGTATTCGGCAAAGATGCTATCGCAAAAAACCGGCGATCTTTCGCTTGCGCTCGACACTTACTTTCGCATCGAGGCGCTGGCGGTTACGGCACGTTCGCTTGACGAAGCGGCACATAAGTACGGAAACCGCGCAAACGCTGACACGCTGCAGAATCTGATGGCGCGCAATTTCAACAGCCGGCAGAAGCTGCGAGATTATGTGCGCAGCCTGGCGATCAACCTGGAGCAGAATTTCAAAATCGCCGACGAAGAAGCCCAGCGGTGCCGAGTCTCGGTCAATGCGCGAGCGAAACGCAGGAAGCGATAGGAAGCGATAATAGGTAGATGGAAGCGCCCGCGTTCACGTGCTCGATTTGCGGCGAGCCCTCGCACGACATCTGTGTGTACTGTACGAAAGACACCTGTCCGAATCATCTGTGTGAGCGTTGCGGCCGCTGCAGCGATTGCTGCGAGTGCGAAGTGCGCGCGCTGGACGCCGGACGTAATGGGCTGACCGGGGCCGGCGCCCCGAGCGGGGCAACTCCGGCCCTCCGACATCAGGGCTGACGAAGCGGGAATTCGAAATACATTAGCTCGTTGCCCGAGCGCACCTCGCGAATGCCGTCGAGGTAGATCCGGTCGCCGGGCTCGATCCGGGCTTCGAAATAAAAGAAGCCGCTAACGCTGTCGCCGGGCGAAACGAATTGGGCGGTAAACGCGCGCGTCAGGATTTCGGGCGAGCGGAGCGGATTCCTTTTGCGCCTGTGTAGCGGAAAGGGAAGCGGAGCTTGCGAAGGGCGTCTGCTGCCCTTTTTCAAATAGCCCAGATTCTCGGGGGCGACGGCGCGGACATGCCGGCCGTCGGAACCCACCAAATTGGCCCGGAGCGCGCGCAGATCCAAAGGCTGCTGGCTTTTGTTTTCCACCACTACCAGCACGGGCAGCACGCCATATTTCAGCAGCGGAGCTTTTTTGCCGAAAGCTTCCAGCGTGAGCGCTTTGGTATCGAAGGGCTTGGCGCCGATGGTGACGTGGAACGCCGTCTGATGGGCGTATTGTTCGGCGGCAGCGGCGCGAAAGACACGATCACCCGCTGCTGAGGCGAGCGAAGCAAGCGCCGCCGCCAACGCTATACTCGAAATCACGTACCGGAACCCTGGCCTCACGCGCCCTCTTCTCCTTTACCGTCTTGCGCAGATTGCAGCGCTTCCGCTGGTAGCTTTTTACTTTATCGCGCGCCTCTTTGCGACTCGCAATTACCGGCCGCACTTCGGCGAGAGACTGGGATTTCTGCCGCGTTCGTTTGCTCGGACGAAGCCGGGCTCCATCTGGTTGCATGCGGTATCGGCCGGGGAAGCGAATTCCGCCTTGCCGCTGATTCGCGAACTGCGAGCGAGCAATCCGGGCGTTCCCTTCTACATCTCAGTATCCACCGTAGCGGGGCGGCAAACCGCGGAGCGGCAGGCGGCCTCGCTCGTGAGCGGCATTTTCTATGCTCCTCTCGACTATGCGTCGATCGTCCGCCGCGTTTTGAAAACGATTCGCCCTGCGCTGCTGATCGTGCTCGAGACCGAGATATGGCCGAACCTTTACTACGAGACGAAGCGCTCCGGAAGCGCGCTGGCCATCGTGAATGGCCGGATCTCGCATCGCGCCTGGCCCCGTTATCAGAGAGCAAGGTGGCTGTTTGGCACGGTTCTGCGGTTTCCCGACCTGATTTTTGTGCAGAGCGAAGCCGACCGCGAACGCTATGCCGCGCTGGGCGCTCCGGCTGCGCGGCTGATGGCAACCGGAAATCTCAAGTACGACGCGCCGGGGGCGGCCGCGGCGCTCGATCTGTCCACTTTCGGAGCCGAGCATGTCTGGATCGCCGCCAGCACAGCCGGGCCGAACGAGCCCGGCAGCGCCGAGTCGCACGCGGTGGACGAAGACGATCTGGTCATCCAGGCATTCCAGCAATTGGTTGGCGAGTTTCCGGGTCTACTGGCAATTCTGGCGCCGCGACAACCCGCGCGTTTCGATACGGTGGCAGAGAAACTGAAAAGCGCCGACGTTCGCTTTGCGAGGCGAACCAGGCTGCGCGAGAATGCTTCGCTTACGCTTGAACCGCCGGCGATTCTGCTGCTCGACACCATGGGCGAGCTCGCGCGGATTTATGGACTCGCGGACGTGGTCTTTGTCGGCGGTTCCATCGCTCCGCGCGGCGGCCACAACATTATCGAACCGGCCGCCGCCGGGAAGCCGGTCGTGGTGGGGCCGCACATGCAGAATTTTGAGTCGATTACCGACGATTTTCTGCACGCGGGAGCCATTGTACAGATCGGCCGCGGGAGCGATCTTGCAGAGTCGATCCGCGGTTTGCTGGCCGACCGCGAAGGGGCACGGGAACTCGGCTTGCGCGCGCGGATGGTTGTGATAGGCCAGCGCGGTGCGGCGGTGCGCATTGCCGAGCACCTTTGGCCGCTGTATTATTCGGCTTCGCCGGGCCGGACCCACGGAGCGCTAGCGCATGCGGCGCTGGCGGGGCTGGCTTGGCTGTGGCGCGAAGGCGGCAAGGGGAAGCGTCGGCGGTCGGAGCAACACGCCGCTTTGTTGCCTCCCTTGCCAACGCCAGTCATCAGCGTCGGTGCGATCACCATGGGCGGTGCGGGTAAAACTCCCTTTGCGAACTATCTGGCTCAAAAACTGTGCGAGCGCGGCTATGCAAGTGCGATTCTCACGCGCGGATACCGGCGGCGGGCTCCGGCAAAAAACCTGGTGCTGGCGCCGGGAGCGAAAATCCCTGTGGGTTTCACCGGAGACGAGGCGCAGATTTTCCTGCGCTCGGGAAGTTCGCCGGTGGGCATCGCAGCGGACCGCTACGAAGCGGCTTGGCTTTTGCTTGGCCGCTTTCCCTCCACGCGCGTTCTGATTTTGGACGACGGGTTCCAGCACGCGAGGCTGCGGCGCGATCTCGATATTGTGCTGATCGACGGGCTGGACCCGCTCGGGCGCGGCGCCGTGTTTCCTCTGGGCCGTTTGCGTGAACCCCCGGAAGCGCTCAGCCGGGCGGATATTCTGGTCGTCACGCGTAGCGAGAACGATCTGCAATTCGAAGCCATCTGCAAATGCCTTCAGCAATACAACCGGAAGGCGCCGGCGTTTCGGGCGGATATTGTCGGATGCTGCTGGCGCGATTACCGCACGGGAGCCTGCCTGCCCGATCTATCCGCGCGCCGGGTGGGCGCCTTCTGCGGCTTGGGGAATCCGGAGAACTTTTGGCGCATGCTGGAGTCGCTAGGGTTTGACGTGGTGTTCCGGTGGGAATTCGGAGATCATCACAGCTATAAGCCCTTCGAGCTGCAGCGCGTGGCGCACCAGGCGCACATACGAGGCGCGAACATCCTGCTGACGACGGAAAAAGACTGCGTCAATTGTCCGCCGAATTTGTGCAGCCTGATTGAGCCGCTGGATCTGGCCTGGCTGGAGATCGAGGTGCAGATGGAGGACGAGGAGGAGTTTCTCGGGTCGGTCGAACGTAGACTGCAGGTGACGACTACCGCCTAGGCCGCTACCCTGCGGCCGAGCACGGCGGCTTCGTGAGCCAGAAGCCGCTGCTTAAGGCCGATGCCGCCGGTGAATCCACCCAGCTTGCCGCCGCTTGCGATGACGCGATGGCAGGGGACGAAGATCGGCAGACGATTGCATCCGTTCGCGCCGCCGACCGCCCGCGGAGCGCGCGGCGAGTCGATCGCTTCGGCAACCTCGCCGTAGCTTTTGGTCGAGCCGAAGGGAATGCGCGTTAGTTCGCGCCAGACGCGGACTTGAAAAGTAGTGCCGTGGAGAGCGAGCGGAATATCGAACGTCAGACGCTTGCCGGCGAAGTACTCTTGAACTTCACACGCAGTGTGCTGGAGCGTCTCGCTATGCGCTCCCTGGCGGCCGCGGCTCTGTTCGCATCGCCAGAGAAATTCGTCTTCGGTGCAGGGATATTGGTCGTCGTGGAGGGATGAGTGCCAGATTTTGCCCTCGCGTTCGGCGATCCACAATCCCATCGGGAGTCCGTCCGACAGCAAACTTTCGACCAATGTCCAGGAGATCATGTTCTTTACTCTACACGCGAAGTACCGTGGCGCAGCGCGGCAAAAACCCCGCAATGAGATAATGCAGTTCGGTGCGCACGACTCTTTTTCTGAATCCGCCCTCGTTCGATGGTTTCGACGGCGGAGCGGGGGCACGCTATCAGGCAAAACGGGAAATCACGTCCTATTGGTTTCCCACCTGGTTGGCGCAGCCGGCAGCGCTGGTGCCCGGAAGCAAGCTGATGGACGCTCCGCCGCATCGGCAAACGGTGGAAGACCTGCTCCAAATCGCCAACGATTACGAGCTGTTCCTTCTGCACACCAGCACGCCTTCGCTTAACAACGACATCCAGTGCGCCGAGGCGATTAAGGCCAAGAACCCCCACGCCGACATTGGTTTGATCGGCGCCCATGTGGCCGTGCTTCCGGACCGCACTTTGCGCGACGCCCCGGCGATCGATTTTGTCTGCCGTAACGAGTTCGATTACACTTGCCTGGACCTCGCCATGGGCAAGCCCTGGAGCGAGATCCGCGGCCTGAGCTATCGCGATGCGAACGGCGCGATTCGCCATAACCCCGATCGCGAACTGGTCCACGATTGGGACGCCATGCCGAGCGTGCTCCCCGTCTATCACCGCGATCTGAAGATCGAAAACTACTTCATCGGCTATCTGCTCCACCCTTACGTTTCGCTGTACACCGGCCGCGGCTGTCCGGCGAAATGCACATTTTGTTTGTGGCCGCAGACCATCGGCGGGCATGCCTATCGGGCGAAATCGCCGGCCGCGGTCATTCGCGAAATGGAACTCGGCAAGGCGCTGTTTGGGCGCCGGATTCGCGAGTGGATGTTCGACGACGACACCTTTACCATCGACCGCCCGCGCGCCATTGAAATCGCCAAGGGCATGAAGAAGCTGAAGCTGACCTGGTCGTGCAACGCGCGCGCGAATCTCGATTACGAAACCTTGCGCCAGCTCCGCGACAACGGTCTCCGGCTTCTGTTGGTGGGATTCGAATCCGGCAACCAGGACATCCTAAACCGGATGAAGAAGGGGCTTCGGCTGGAAACCGCCCGCAGGTTCATGCGCGACTGCCGCAAACTCGGCATTCGCGTGCACGGAACCTTCATGATCGGCCTGCCCATTGAAACCCAGCAGACGATCGACGAGACCATTCGTTTCGCCGAAGAGCTCGATCCGTTTTCGATTCAGGTGTCGATCGCGGCGCCCTATCCCGGCACCGAACTCTACCGCCAAGCCACTGAGAACGGCTGGATGGACAGTTCCGTGCTGGTCTCCCTGAACGGCGTGCAGACCTCCACCCTGCGCTACCCGCATCTATCGCCCGACGATATCGAAGAAGCGGTAGAGCGCATGTACCGCAGCTTTTATTTCCGCCAGAAGCCGATTTTCCGTTTCTTGCGGGAAATGGCGGCGGACCGTCAGATGCTGGTCCGCCGTTTGCGCGAAGGCCGGGAATTTTTCGGCTATCTCAAGGAGCGCCGTGCCATTGTCCGCGGCCGCGAAGAGCAGACAGAACCGGAAGCAGCCGCCCTGCAATAACGCGGAGCGAACTTTGTGACCGCTACGGAGACCGCGCGCACAGCCGGCAACGCTCTCTCCGCTCCGGTATAATTCTCGAAGATTCCAGCCATCCGCCATGCTGCCAGCCTATCTATCCAAAGCCGTACCGAATCCGGCCTCCAACCGCGCTCCTTGGTACAAGAACACCGCCCCGACCTATGCGGGCATTTTCCTGTGGATCGTCTTCTACCGGGAGATCGCCAACGGGACGCTCGACAAAGCCGGGGTCGCTTTGTGCCTGGTGGCGCTGCTGGTCGGAGGCTTCCTCAGCTACGCCCTGTTCTACCGCGTTCCGGCCATGCTCGGCATGAAAACCGGCCACCCGCTGTATGTCGTGGGCAGCTCCACCTTCGGCACCCAAGGCGGGTATCTCATGCCCGGCATCCTGATGGGACTGCTGCAGATTGGCTGGATGTCGGTGAACGCCTTTGTGTCGGCTACCTTCATTCTGACCGCTTTTGGTTCCAAGGCGGGACCTGGGAGCGTGTCGTTTTCGATCATCGCGGCGATCTGGGCGCTGGTGCTGGGCTACGTGGGCGCCAAAGGCATCGGGTATGTCGCCCGATTCTCGCTGATTCTCAACGTCATTCCCTTGATCATGATTCTGGTCGTGCTTGCTAATAACGTCGCAGGCGCGACCAGCTACGTGCCGGCGCATTACAGCCCTTACATCGGCTTCATGTTCATGATCCAGATCGTCACCGGGTTCTTCGCCACCGCCGGCGCCGCGGGTGCCGACTTCGGCATGAACAACAGAGACGGGCGCGACGTCCGCTGGGGTGGCTTGGTTGGCATTCTGATCGCCGTGCTGGTGGCCGGCGGACTTCCGCTGCTCTCGGTGGCCGGCGCGCATGTGCTCTACGGAGTTCACGATTTCCGCTTCGATTCCGCCATTGCGCAAACCGGCGCTTTTGCCGCCGCCGCATTCTTTCTGTTTGCCATCGCTTCCATCGCGCCCATGTGTTTCTCGTCCTTCATCGCCGGTAATAGCCTGGCCACCATGATTCCGGGCGTGCCCCGAACGACTTCCACCATGGTCGGCGCGGTCATCGCGGCCATACTCGCCATCACCGGAGCGGCCGGCAACCTGGTAGGCCTGTTCACCATCATCGGAGCTTCCTTCGGGCCGATCTGCGGCGCCATGGCGGCGGACTACTGGCTTTCGGGAAAGAAATGGGCCGGGCCGAGAAAAGGCATTAATTTCGCCGGGTACATCGCCTGGGCGATCGGCTTTGTGATCGGCATTCTGCCTTTCCTGCCCATTCCCACCGAAGCCAAACCTTATGTACAGCCGGCGGCGGTCTATAGCTTCATCGCCGGATTTATTATTTATGCCATTCTGGCAAAGCTGGGCCTTCAGCCGAAGGTTGTCGAGGAGCCAACGGCCCCTCGACGGCAGGCCCCCGCGCCTTCAGTGCCCTAAGCGGCGCTGAAAGATGCCAAAACCCGCTTGCTTGCGATGCTCGGGGACAGGCGGCTCTGTCCCAAGCGGTTTTTGCGCGTGGACAGAGCCGCCTGTCCCCGATTTTCCCAAATCTTTTTTGCCGTTAGATCCAGAGCCTTACACCTTCCGCGCCCTCTCATCCCACACGCCCGCCCCGCACACTGAGCACGTGGCGCACGCACTTATGCGTGCCGCGTCGAGACTCGTCTCGACGCCTGGGTGGGGCAGACGATCGTTTTTTGTCGTCTGCCGGCACCAATTGGATCAAACCATGTCAACTCCCAAGCAAATCGCGGCCAATCGCCGCAACTCTCAGAAATCCACTGGACCCAAGTCCGTCGAGACCAAGGCCATAGTCGCGCAGAACGGCACCAAACACGGCCTCTGCGCCAAATTCCGCGTCCTTAAAGAAG
>JBOGMI010000986.1:0-9530 GCA_050746645.1 Bryobacteraceae bacterium
CGTGGATCTTGTCGTCCACCAGGTGGCTCAGCTTGAGCATATAGATGTAGCCCACGGTGACCGGCTGCTCGAACATTTGGCCCGTCATACCGTCCCAGAGCTGGACTTTGCCGGAACCCGGCAAGCCCGCCTCGGAAAGGCGCGCTTTGATGTCGTTCTCCGCCGCGCCATCGAAAACCGGCGTGGCGAAATGCAATCCGAGCTTCTGGGCCGCCCAGCCGAGGTGGGTTTCGAGAATCTGGCCGACATTCATACGCGAGGGCACGCCCAGGGGATTCAGCACAATCTCGACCGGCGTCCCGTCGGGAAGATAGGGCATATCTTCATCCGGCACGATGCGGGCGATCACGCCCTTATTTCCGTGGCGGCCCGCCATCTTATCGCCGAC
The DNA here is from genome assembly GCA_050746645.1 of Bryobacteraceae bacterium. GTDB lineage: Bacteria > Acidobacteriota > Terriglobia > Bryobacterales > Bryobacteraceae > Bog-105. The sequence goes on from JBOGMI010000986.1 coordinate 389, forward strand.
CGAAAGCTTGCGCTTCATGGCGATGTACACCTTCACCAGCTTGATCACGCCGGGAGGCAGTTCGTCGCCTTTGCGCAGCTTGACGATCTTTTCCTGCGTGATCTTTTCGAGCACCGCGATCTGACGCGAGGTCATCTCTTCGATCTCTTCGATCTGCTCGTTAATGCGAGGATCTTTGCTCGCAAGCCGCATGCGCTTCAAGTCGCGCCCTTTCACGTTTTCGAGCGCTTCGCGCGTGAATGGCGCGTCTTTCGACAGCAGCTTCTTATTCGTTTTTTCGTCGTGCAGGTCGGCCAGCAGCTCTTTGCCTCTGAGCAGTTCTTCCAGCCGCTTGGCCCGCTCGTCGCTCAGAATGCGCTTTTCGTCTTCCAGGTTGCGGTTCAGACGTTCTTCCTGAAATTCGAGAATCTGCTTGGAGCGCTCGTCGAGCTCCGCGCCCTTACGCGAGAACACCTTGCAATCGACAATGATGCCCTCGATGCCGGGCGGGCAATAGAGCGAAGCGTCCTTCACGTCGCCGGCCTTTTCGCCGAAAATCGCGCGCAGCAGCTTCTCTTCCGGGGTGAGCTGGGTTTCGCCTTTGGGCGTCACCTTCCCCACCAGAATGTCGCCCGGCTTCACATTCGCGCCGATGCGGATGATGCCGCTCTCGTCGAGATTGCGCAGGAAGGTCTCGGCGATATTCGGGATATCGCGCGTGATCTCCTCGGGACCCAGTTTGGTGTCGCGAGCCTCGATCTCGAACTCCTCGATGTGAATCGAAGTGTAGTAGTCGTCCTTGACCAGTTTTTCGCTGACCACGATGGCATCTTCGAAGTTATAGCCGCGCCAGGGCATAAACGCCACTAGCACGTTTCGGCCCAGCGCCAGTTCGCCGGCTTCGGTGCAAGGGCCGTCGGCGAGCACATCGCCTTTGGCCACTTTTTGTCCTTGATACACGATCGGCTTCTGACTGATGCAAGTATTCTGATTGGAGCGCTTGAACTTGGTGAGCTGGTAGATATCGGCCCCGACTTCGCGCGACATCTGGCCTTCATGCGCACCGCCTTCCACGCGAACGATAATGCGTTCGCTATCCACTGAATCGACCACGCCGGCTCGCTTGCAGATCACCACCGCGCCGGAATCGCGCGCGGTGACGCGCTCCATCCCGGTCCCCACGTAGGGCGCTTCGGCGCGCAGCAAGGGAACCGCCTGGCGCTGCATGTTCGAGCCCATAAGCGCGCGGTTGGCGTCGTCGTTTTCGAGGAAGGGAATCAGGCTGGCCGCCACCGAGACAAGCTGTTTCGGGCTGACGTCCATATACTCGATCTCGTCCCGATGCTTCAGCACGAAGTTACCCGCCTGCCGCGCATTCACCAAATCGTCCACAATGCGTCCTTGGGCGTCGATGGTCACATTCGCCTGGGCGATGATGTATTTGTCCTCTTCCCAGGCGGAAAGATAATCACAGTGGGCCTCGCATTCGGCCGGCTGCTTCTTGCCGCTCAGCCCGCGGTTGGCCTTTTCGATGGTCTCGCGCGCCGTCACTTGGCCCACCCGGAAATCCGTATCCCCGGGGTTGGTCACGCGCACCTCGTCGATCAGCACGCCTTCCTTCACGCGGCGGTACGGGCTCTCGATGAAGCCGTATTCGTTGATGCGTGCAAAACACGACAGCGAGGAGATCAGGCCGATGTTCGGCCCTTCGGGCGTTTCAATCGGGCAGATGCGCCCATAGTGCGTCGGGTGCACGTCGCGGACTTCGAATCCGGCGCGTTCGCGCGACAATCCGCCCGGTCCCAGCGCCGACAGACGCCGCTTGTGCGTGACTTCCGACAGCGGATTGGTTTGATCCATGAACTGCGACAACTGGCTGGAGCCGAAAAATTCGCGGATGGCGGCCATCACCGGCTTTGCGTTCACCAGGTCGTGCGGCATCGCCGTCGACATTTCCTGGTACACCGACATCTTTTCTTTAATCGCGCGCTCCATGCGCACCAGCCCGATGCGGAACTGGTTTTCGAGCAGTTCGCCCACCGCGCGCACTCGGCGGTTGCCCAGATGGTCGATATCGTCCACTGCGCCAATGCCGCGCCGCAGTTTCAGCAGGTAATGAATGGTATCGGTGAAATCCTTCTGGCTCAGGGTGCGATTGTCCAGCGAGCTGGCGTCCGCTTTGTCGTACAACTTGATGTTGAACTTCATGCGCCCCACGCGCGAAAAATCGTATTTGCGGGGGTCGAAGAACATGCCCTGGAAGAGCTGCGTCGCTGTGTCGAGCGTCGGAGGATCGCCGGGCCGCAGTTTGCGATAGATTTCGAGCAGCGCATCGTTCTGCGCCTTCACGCTGTCTTTGCGCAAGGTGGCGGAAATCACGTTGCCGGCCTCGTCGCGATCCGGGAAGAAGATTTCGAAATCTTCAATGCCGGCTTCCGCGATCCGGCTGATCGCCGTACCCGTCACCTCGTGGTTGGCTTCGATCAGCACTTCGCCCGTCTCCATGTCGATCACGTCGGCGGCGACATAGGCGCCTTCCAGATCGTTCGGGGCGACTTCGACCTGTTCGATCTTCGCTTTCTGAATCTCGCGGAGAACCGAATTGGTGATCTTGCGCCCCTGCTGCACCACCTGCTCGCCGTTTTTGGCGGCAATCGCGTGCGACAGCTTCATTCCGACCAGGCTGTCGTTCACTCCCCAATACAGTTTGCCGACCTTGAGCGAAATCTTCGAAATTTTATAAAACGCGTGCAGAATATCCGCATCGGTCTTGAAGCCGAGTGCGCGCAGGAATACCGTTCCGTAGAATTTGCGCTTGCGGTCGATGCGCACATACAGCAAATTCTTGTTGTCGTATTCGAACTCGACCCAGCTTCCGCGGTAGGGAATAATTTTGCCCAGGAAATATCCCTGCGCCTGCACTCTCTCGAAGAACACGCCCGGCGAACGGTGGAGCTGCGAAACAATCACACGCTCGGTTCCGTTGATGATGAACGTTCCGTTTTCCGTCATCAGCGGAATTTCACCGAAGAACACTTCCTGCTCTTTGATGTCGCGAACCGTCTTGGTCCCCGACTCCGCGTCCTTGTCGTACACGGTGAGCCGGATCGTGACTTTCAACGGCGCCGCATAGGTCATCCCACGTTCCTCGCACTCGGCGACATCGTATTTCAATTGCAGCCCGACCGGGTCGCCGCAACGGTTGCAGAACGTGACGATGTTCTTATTGAAGGTCCCGCATTTCGGGCACAGCACATCGCCGGCATGAAACGGGTCAGTGCGGATCTCCGCCCCGCAATTCGGGTTGCGGCAGATGGTGCGCAGGTGGTGCAGTCCTTTCAGATTGCCGCACTTGCACTCCCAGTTGCCGATCGAATAGTCGACGAACTCAAGCTGGCTCAACCCGCGAAAATCCGATATCGGGAAAACGGAGCTGAACACGCTCTCGAGGCCGGCATCCTCGCGTTCCTTGGGCAGCAGGTCCATTTGCAGGAAGCGCTCATAGGAAGCCTTCTGCACCTCGATGAGGTTGGGAATCGGAACGGAGGTCTTAATCTTGGAAAAATCGACTCTCTCACGAAGAGAACCGTTAGGCACGACGTTGGGCATCTACGCTATTCCTTTAGGAAACCAATTAGGAAACCAATGAAAACTGACGACTAGGAAACCAATGAAAACTGACGACATTTAGCTAAGCTTGAGCCTTCGTCCCGGACCCCGAGGGTGCCCCGAAACGCGGACTCCTCCAAGTTCGCTATCAACCGCGACGCAAACTACGCGGCAGCGGCTATCAAAAAGGTGAAGCAGGGCGATCCAATGGACGATAACGACTGTGTAGGGGTTTGGCGCAGCCAATAAAAACCCCGAGGGGCAAACAACGGGTACTTGGACACAATTTGAAAATCGGGCATGCAAAAGCCCGCGGAGCCTATCAGGCCCACGGGAGAAGTTTAAGATGCTGAGACTGCAATTTCGATGCTGGACCGTCCCGGCTTGACGTCTACTTCAGCATAACACAATATCAAACCGGAGGGCGGGGCTCAAGCCCGCTCGGAGCTTTAGCTCCGCGGCAGCACCCGCCGAGCGCGGGGCTCAAGCCCTGCGTAAGGTCAACCCCGCCCCCCGACATTGATCTATTTCACTTCCACGCTTGCCCCTGCGTCGGTGAACTTCTTGCGCAGGGTTTCCGCTTCTTCTTTGCTCACGCCTTCCTTTACCGGCTTGGGCGCGCCATCCACCAGATCCTTCGCCTCTTTCAAGCCGAGGCTCGTCACTTCGCGTACGGCCTTAATGACATTGATCTTGTTCGCGCCCGCCGCGGTCAGCACCACGGTGAATTCGGTCTTCTCTTCGGCTGGAGCCGCTGCCGCCGCGCCGCTCGCTCCCGGCGCCGCCACCGCTACCGAAGCCGCCGCCGCCGACACGCCGAGTTTTTCTTCGAGCAGCTTGACTAGCTGAGAAGCCTCGAGCAGCGTCAAGCCCTGAATCTGTTCTGCAATCGCGTTAATATCCGCCATTTTCCTGTCCTATACTCCTGAATGATTTCTCTCGCCGCGCTTACGGCTTGAATTTGTTTTCCTTGCTCCCTTGGTCGAGCACTACCGCCAGGTTCCGGCCCACGCCGTTGATCGACCGGACCAGCCGCGTCGAACAGGCGTTGATCAGGAACAGAAGCTTCGCAAAAAGCTCCTCTTTCGCGGGCAGCGCCGCCAATTCGTTGATCGTCTTTACGTCGACCACGTGGCCTTCCACCATCCCGGCCTTAAAGGTGAACGCCGGGTTTTCCTTCGCGTACTTGGTCAGCGCTTTCGCCAGCGCCACCGGGTCGTCCGAGGTGTAGGCGAGCGAATTCATGCCTCGTAAATCTGCGAGTAGGCCTTTGGCCGGCGTCTCCGCGGCGGCTTTCCCCGCGACATTGTTCTTCACCACCCGGTATTTCCCGCCCACCTCGCGCACCGCTTTGCGCAGCCGGAAATCCTGCTCCACCGTCAGCTTTTCAAAGCCGGTGACGAAAATGTTCTTCGCATCCTCGATAGCCCGCTTGAGCAGTTCGCTCTCTTTTTGTTTGTCGTCCTTATTCTTCATGCGGAGATCCAGCCTTTGCGTTAAACACGGTCACGTCCAGCGGCACGCCCGGGCCCATGGTCGAGCAGATCGTGGCGCTCTTCACGTACTTGCCTTTGGCAACCGACGGCTTTGCCTTCACCACCGCCTGAATGAGCGTGTTCGCGTTTTCGAGCAGCTTCGGCGTCGCGAAGCTCACTTTCCCCACCGGCGCATGAATGACGCCGGATTTGTCTACGCGAAACTCCACCTTCCCGGCTTTGGTTTCTTCAATCGCCTTGGCGACGTCGGTCGTGACCGTGCCGGTCTTAGGATTGGGCATCAGCCCGCGCGGCCCGAGTATCTTTCCCAGCCGCCCCACCGAGCGCATCATGTCGGGCGTAGCGATCACCGCATCGAAGCCGGTCCATCCCTCGCTCTGGATGCGGTTGACGATCTCGTCGCCGCCCACAAAATCCGCCCCGGCAGCTTCCGCTTCGCGAACTTTGTCGCCGGACGCGATCACCAGGACGCGCTTCGCCTTGCCCAGACCGTTCGGCAGTACGATTGTGCCGCGCACCATCTGGTCGGCGTGCTTCGGATCGACGCCCAGACGCATATGCACCTCGACCGTCTCGTCGAATTTCGCGAATTTGATCTTTTGAACCAGCGTGACGGCGTCTGTGAGCGGATAGGGCGTCGCCTCTACCTGCTTAGCCGCAGCTTCATATTTCTTTCCGGATTTCTGACTCATAATGGACTGGTCCAAACGGCACAATGGTGCCTCCCAGAGTTGGTTGGAACTTTTTTGAGCATAGCACAGGGCGGCAGCATGCCGAACTCAGGTCCTATGAACGCGAGGCTCGCGAGCCGCGCCTAAGCTTCTTCAAGCGCTCTCTCCAGCAGGTCGCCAACCTGCAGCTTGACCGCCGCGCCCTGCAGGTAGCGGCGGTCGAGAGTGTTCGCACAACTCCGAGCGATGCCTTGTATGTCGCGCCACCTTCGGAGGTCTCACCACCCAACCTGAACCAAAAGAGCTTAGCGAGCAGGATGTCTTCTGGTGTTACAAAAGGCGCTGGTGCATTCGTGAGCCCTGTGTCGGTCAGATAAATAGCGCGATCCAATTCCTCGTGGCCGAGAGCGAATGCGGCCGCGGGAAAGAAATCAAACTTGAACGCCATCGGCATGTAAATCGCATTGAACGATCTGCCGTGGCGAATTGCCGTCAGGGCCTCTTCCCTATCTACGTAGAAGGTGTCCGGCAGAGTCTCCAGAAACGGCTCAAGATTCTTCTCGGTAAATTCGCCCAGGATGTCGATGTCGTTCGTAAAGCGAGGTTCGCCAAAGGCCGTACTAGCCCACGAGCCTCCTATTGCATAGCGAATTCCGGCTCGTTCCAGTGCGAAGCGGAGGGGCTCGAAGGCGTCCGCGGGCGACATTACAATTTGCGGTATGCCTTTCGCGCTAGTTCCAGTCCAAACCGCGACACAGCGATTCGAAACGTGATCTCTGCCTCGTCGCTGGAGATGTTCTCGCCCCGCAACGCCGCACGTTGCAGCCGATCTCCTGCAATCCAGAGCGCAGCGCCCAACCCGACTCGCTCCGAAGCGGTCATTCCTTTAAGCCGCCGGAAGTAGACCTCCCGCGCCTTCTCGGATGTGTCGCCCAACGCCACGGTACTTCGAGTATCTCGCACCTGAGCATGCCTCGCAATCATTATGCGTCGCCTTTCGCGCGCCCAAGGCGTTCACGGAGACTGGTGACGATGGCGTTCGAGATATAGAAATTGGTACGGCGTAGTTGCGCCAAGGATGCGTCGAAATCGAGCAGGCCAGCCCGGTGCGCGACACCGAGGACGCCGAGTGTGCCCGTCACAGGCAGCCCACGGTGTTCTGCTTCCTGGCGACCCTCGTATTCATCGATCAGGAGACCGTCAGCGTGCATGGTGATAGCAAGCGCGATCGCAGCTCGCTCGCCCGGGGTCGAGAAAGGCGAGCCCGGGGTCGGCGGGCGGGTCCGGGCGGACCTCACACCAAGCAGGTGGCTGCGCGATCCAAGTACGCACCGCGGCTGGCGCCTTATTATGCTGCAATTCTCGGGCGACACTTTGGGGTACTAACACGCGGTGATAAAGCGGCAGCAGCACGTTGATGGCTTTAATCCGCACCAGATACTGCAGGGGGCTGGCGTCGGCCACGACGATCAAGCCCGAATACCAACCGGATGATTTTTTCGGAACTCCTCGTTAGTGGCCAGGTCCTTTTCGAACTCCTCGACGGTGTACATATCGATCCGCCTCTCCTTGAAAAGCGCATGCAAATCCCAGCGTGAGGAGAGACCGAGTAAGGTACGGAGTTGGTACTCGGAAAGGCGGCGCTGGCGGAAGGCTTCGAGGCCCCATGCTTCGAGGGCGGCGCGGGACGGGTCCTGGCCGGGAGCACTCAACGCGTGGACCAGGTCGTCCGGGATATCGAGTGTCACCTGCATGGCTTCACCCTACCATGGGTCTGGCTAGTGATCGGCTTGTGGTCTCCAGCGCACCGGCAACATGGGCATTCACAAGCAGCCATTTTTGCGTCGCGGAGCGGCGAAGTAGAGCCATCGCGCAAAAGCCCCAGGGTCCGCCGAAATCTTCGGTAGCCTGTTGCGCCACTTGAGCCATGTGCTTGGAAAGCGCGGCCGCGAGCTCCTTGAACTTGTGGTTGCCCGGATCGGTATGCGGATTCTTTTCCAGGAATTGCCGGATCGCAAGCAGCGCCGGGCCCGCCGAGGACAATGCGTCTCTCAAGAAGCACACGTTCAGATAATCGACGCCCACTAGCCGAACGACCGCGGGCGGAACGCCTCTGTTCGAGAGGACAGTTCTGAATTCAACCGACGATGGATTCCCGACGCGGCACAGATCTGCAAACAACCGATCGTCGGTTGCCATCAGAAGCCGGGCTTCATCCGGATCTCCCGGCCGGACGACGAAGGTAATCGCTCGCCGCGCGGCGCTCGTGTACTCACTCGGATCGCGCAGTTGTCCGTGGTCCAGAAATACGGAGTAGAATGCCTCGTTGTCGTAGGCGGCTTCCGCATAGACGGTCGCCGGCCCGAAGTGATTGACGTGCTGCGGTACTCGTTCGAGGGCATCCGGTTCGGAGGAAAGCCCCAGCGCGGCGGCCAGCAGAACGTCTTTTCGCATGTCCGCTGCGCTCGCGTCGCTCTTGAGGTCGAAATAACTCTGAGCGGCGCTCAACCGGGGGCCCGTATCGAGAATGTTCGCAGCCGCCGAGTATGCCGCGGTGATCAGAAATTGTTGCGCGAGCACGTGGCGCAGCTTCTTTGAGTCTGTTTCCAGGTTCGAGGTGGAAATGCCGATTCTGGAAGCGCTGACTTGGTCGGTGATCGCGAGTTCTCCCGTCGTCCGGTCCCAGCCAACGCTGCCTTGCGCAATCAGCGACGATACTCGAGATAAGTTATAGATGCCGAGCAGGTTGACCTTCAGCGCATGCTGGAGGGTTTGGGTTTTCGAAACCAGAGTTTTCAGCAGTGTGACGCCGCGGGGCAGGTTTTCGTTCGCCGCCACAATGCCGGAGAGATTCCCTTCAAGCGCCTCGTGCAGCAGCGCGCGGCCGTCCGGCTGGATCGCGTTCAGATCGACCTCGTAGAGAAACATCGCCTCCTTCGCATCTGCGCTGGATAACTCCACGCTGACGCCGATGGCAAGCGAGCGGTCCACGGCATTCTTGATCGCTTTTTGGATGTCCTGAATTTTGTCGTTGGACAGCCCCGCATTCTGGAGCGCTTTAAGGTCGGCTTTCGGGTCGGAGCTAATCGCGCGAATGAGATCCACAAACAGATCGCTGTCGCCTAGCTTCGCGGCGATCGAACCTCGCGCGCTTGCCGAGATCGAAAATTGGGAGCCCAGCTTGCGATAAAAACCGAGGCGGAACGTCTTTGGCGCCAGTTTGTGCACCCGGACCTGGTAGTCTCCGGAAAAATCGAAGGCGCCCCCCACCGTGATGGCCGCGCCTCCGGTAATCTGGAGCGCTCCGAAAACCGGGAGCGAGGCGGATGCGAGCGGGTTCGTCGCAGCGAGCAGATTGACAGCAGCCGTGAATTTGAGATTTCCCGT
>JBOGMI010000987.1:0-3413 GCA_050746645.1 Bryobacteraceae bacterium
ACATCTATTATTCAGACAAAATCATGGAAGCGCACGGCTGGCATACGGCGGAGGTGATTAGCTCGCCCTATCATCTGCCGCGTACCGCGCTGATTCTCAGCCACTATCCCGATCTGAAATGGGAAACCCGGCCCGCGCACTGGCCGCCGGAGTATGGGCTATTCAAAAGGCTGCGGATGGATTGGAGAGGCGCGCTTCTCTGCTTTCGCATCCGCATCGACGGCTTCGGAGCTTCTAAGTATCTGCCGAATTCCGGCAGCAAACCAGTTGGTAACCAGCCATGAATGCCAAACTGTTCTTAACGGCCTTGGCCTCGCTGATTGCCGGCGTGGCGCCGGCCCTCGCAGCGCAGGGCGGCTCTCTCGCCGAGGCGTACAAAATCATTTCGTCGAAGCGATTTGTCGATCTCACGCATACCTTCAGCCCTGTGACACCGGTCTGGAAAGGGTTTGGCCCGGCGACGTTTTCCCGTGCTGCGAATCCGGAAACGGGACAGCCTTACACCATCGCTAAAGACGGTTTTCGCGCAGATTTCTTTTCGATGGTTGGCCAATACGGCACGCACGTCGATCCTCCAGCTCATTTCGACCCCAACGGCATCACGGTCGACCAGATTCCGCTGAAGCAGATGATTCTGCCGCTGGTCGTTTTCAACGTAGTGCCGATGCTCAAGCACGATCCGAATCACGCGCTTACCGTCGCCGATATCAGGAACTGGGAACGCAAGCATGGCCGAGTGCCGGCGGGATGCTTCGCCGCGCTGCGGACCGACATGTATAAGGACTGGAATACGGATCCGGCGCGCTTCAAGCGCTATCCGTTTCCGGCGTGGTCGCTGGCGGCGGTCGAGTTCTTGTTCCAGCAGCGGCATGTTATGGCCATCGGTCACGAATCCCTGGATACCGATACCACCAAAAAAATGCGCTCCGAGAAGTGGCTGTTGACCCGCGGCCATTGGCAGATCGAGGCCATGGCCCATCTCGACCAAGTGCCCGCTACGGGAGCGCTCATCGTTGTGACCTGGCCCAAACCCCTCCACGGTTTCGGCTTTCCGGCGCGCGCGTTCGCGATTCTACCTTGATAGATCGGGGGTGCTGAGCTCGGCACTCGGGCGCTCGTGCTATACGTTTCGGATAAACTCTTGCATATGAGCGGCATCAAAGCGCTGGTGAAGCCGGAACTTCTTCTATGGGCTCGCGAGCACGCGGAAGTCCGTTTAGAGGATGCGGCGAAGGCAGCGAATGTAACTGTTGAGCGGCTTAAGCAGTGGGAGAGCGGTAAGGATGCCCCCACGGTTGCGCAGCTTCGAACCTTGGCTAAGAAGTATCGCTTCGCACTTGCGGTGTTCTATCTTTCGGAACCCCCTATGGATTTCAAGCCGCTTCGCGACTTCCGCCGACTACCCTCCCTTGAAGAAGGAACGATTTCGCCGAACCTTGCGTTCCATATTCGGAATGCACACGAGCGCCAGGAATTGGCTCTGGAACTGAATAGCGATCTCCGGAGCCAACTGCACGTCTTTACCCTGAGGGCAGCGCTCAAAGACGATCCGGAAATCGTCGGTCAGGCCATCCGCGATTTCCTCAAAATTGACGACGACAGCCAGAAGAAAGCGGCGCGTGCCAATCGCGCTTTTGACTTTTGGCGGCGGAAAATGGAGGAACGCGATCTTCTCGTTTTTGTCGTCGGCGGCCCTCACCGGAGGGTGGATCTGACAGAGATGCGCGGGTTCGCAATCGCGAAGGCGGAACTCCCAGTCGTAGTCGTTAATGGCAGAGACCATAGCCAGGGTGGGAAAGCTTTTACCCTTTTACACGAACTGACCCATATCATCCTTGGCGAAAGTGCCATCTCCAATGGCGCAACCGAGGAACTGAACATAACCGCTGAAGAACAAAGAATCGAGCGCTTTTGCGATGCCGTTGCCGCTGCTGCCTTGATGCCACGGAATCTGCTTCTGTCATTCCCCGCTGTTAAATCCTCGGAGCCACGGGAATGGAGCGTTGATGATCTGCGAACTATCTCTCACAGTATTGGCGTAAGCCGTCACGCATTGCTGTTGCGTCTCGTGACGCTGGGGCGCGCCACTTGGGACTATTACAAGATACAGCGGGCGCGGTTCGAGGAAGAAAATCGCAAGGCAGCTGCAGCAAGGGAAGAAAAAAAGCCGATCGCGATAAAACGGCCCATTCTGCTGATGAACTGGAATGGACGCCGCTATACTCGCCTTGTCTTTCGCAGCTATTACGATCAGCGCATTACGCTAAATGACGTATCCAGCTATCTAGACGCAAAGGTGAAGTACATACCGGATCTCGAACGTGCCGCCTTTCAGGTGGCGGAATAAAGAGTGTCGGGTTGACAATCTATTGCATCGACACCAGTTCCCTGATTGCTGCTTGGCAGGAACGATATCCACTTGAAAACTTCCCTTCTTTCTGGGTGAAGGTGGAGGATCTCATCAACGAAAAACGTTTGGTCTCGCCGATTGAGGTACTTCACGAGACACAAAAACGATCCGACGATCTGCACGGATGGCTGAAATTGCGAGGCAGTATGTTTCGTGAACTGGACGAGGACGTCCAGGCGGAAGCCGCTCAGATCTTGACGAAATTTCCACGCCTCGTGGGTGAGAAGAAGCTCCGAACATCAGCCGATTCGTGGGTCATCGCGCTGGCCAAGGTAGAAGGATTGCAAATCGTGACGGATGAAAAGCCGACCACCAGCTTGCGTCGGCCGAATATTCCGGATGTCTGCAGAGAGCTTGGCATGAAGTGCATTGGATTGCTTGAAGTCATCCAGGGAGAAAAATGGGTGATCGGATGAAGGTCGTGGTCTTGCGGCTCGTGCAAAACGGATCGCCGATTGGAGACCGCTTGCCCCGCCCGCTAAAATGAGAGCGGTGTCTCGCCTTTATACCCGTGAGGAATTGATTCGCCAGCGCGCAGCCTGGAAATCCGATGGCGAGAAAGTGGTTTTCACCAACGGCTGCTACGACATCTTGCATCCGGGTCACGTGCGTCTGCTCGAGCGTGCGCGCTCGCTCGGCGATGTTCTCATTCTTGCGCTCAATAGCGATGCCAGCGTGCAGCGGATCAAAGGTCCGGGGCGGCCGTTTTTCGACGAACGCAGGCGCGTCGAAATGGCGCTGCATCTGGAAGCGGTGGATGCCGTCACGCTCTTCGGCGAGGATACGCCGCGCGAATTGATCGCCGCGGTTGTGCCGGATATTTTGGTGAAAGGCGCCGATTGGGCGCATTTTATCGCCGGCCGCGAGGAAGTGGAGGCGGCGGGAGGCCAGGTGCTCGCTTTGCCGCTTGAACCCGGCTATTCGACCACCGATATCGCCGAAAAGATCGCGGCACGCGAGCCGGTTCTGCGGCCGTGATTCACCCCGCCACGCGCGACCTTTT
>JBOGMI010000988.1:0-1172 GCA_050746645.1 Bryobacteraceae bacterium
ACATCTATTACGTAGGCGCGGCCGCCGGCGGAGTGTTCAAGAGCACGGATGGCGGCATCACCTGGAAAGCCATCTTTCAAAAAGAGCCGGTCGCCTCGATCGGCTCCATTGCGCTTGCGCCTTCGAATCCGAATCTGGTTTGGGTGGGAACCGGCGAGTCAAAACCGCGCAACGACGTGATCGACGGCGCGGGTGTCTATTTTTCGCCGGACGCGGGGCACTCTTGGAAATTCATGGGGCTGCGCGACGCGGGGCAGATCTCGCGCGTGATGGTCAGCCCGCAAAATCCGAAAGTGGTTTTCGTCGCCGCGCTGGGCAACGTTTGGAAGCCAAACGCGGAGCGCGGCGTTTTTCGCACCGAGGATGGCGGCAAGACGTGGAAGAAAGTTTTGTATGTGGACGATTCGACCGGCGCAGCGGACCTGGCGATGCAGCCCGGCAATCCGGAAGTCCTCTTCGCTGCCATGTGGCGCTTCCGGCGTTATCCCTGGACCTTGATGAACGGCGGCGATTCGAGCGGGATTTACCGCAGCACCGACGGCGGCGCAACCTGGAAGAAGCTCACCAAAGGCTTGCCGAAAGGGCCGCTCGGACGCATCGGATTAGCCATCGCGCCCAGCAATCCGGATCATATTTATGCCTTGATCGATGCGAAAAATGGAATTCTTTGGCAATCGACCGATATGGGCGATCACTGGACCAAGGTGAGCGACAACCACGCGCTCGATGTGCGGCCGTTCTACTTTTCGCGGCTGGCGGTTGCGCCAAACGATGAGAACAAGATTTACTTCATGTCGATGGATCTAATGGAATCGGACGACGGCGGGAAAACGGCGCATCTGGCTGATCGCGGCGTTCACGTGGACCATCATGCCATCTGGATCGACCCCAGGAATCCAAAGCGCATCATTCAAGGCAACGACGGCGGCGCTTTTCTAAGTATGAATGGCGCGAAATCCTGGCGCTTTCTCGACGGCCTGCCGATCGAGCAGTTCTATCAGGTGGCGAAGGACTCCGAGCAGCCATTCCATCTCTGTGGCGGATTACAGGATAACGGCGCCTGGTGCGGTCCTTCGAGCGACCTGGGACGCAGTGGCGTCACCAATGCGGATTGGCGATTGGTGGTCGGAGGCGACGGCCAATACGCCGTACCCGCGCCGAGCGATCCGCAT
>JBOGMI010000989.1:0-1914 GCA_050746645.1 Bryobacteraceae bacterium
CCGACGCATCTGATCTTTGGCAAATCTCTGGTAGGCGGAAGTGTTACCGGAGATGTTTTCGAAGGCGTCACGCCGCGGCCCGTATCGTTTACTCCTCCGTCCGGCTTCCACCACCTCGGGAATGCACCAAAGCTTTCCCTCGAACTGGGTGGCCCTTGGGCGTTTTACCGCGAATTCTGGAAAGCGCATGACCTGCCGAATATCGCCAAACTGCTTCCCGTGCCCGAAATAGCGGTTGGCTTTGGCGGGACCCTGCACATTCCCCTTCTCATCTCGAACACCACCCGGAACGCCGAAGTGGTCGAGTTGGTTTGCGATCTGCCGGCCGGCTGGTCCGAAGGAACCAGGTTCGTCCAATACCCGGTGAAGCCGGGCGAAACCTATCCCGTCCAGGCGCGGATCACCGCCCCGAAAACGGGCAAGCACGAATGGCGGCAGATCCGTTGGAACGCGAAGGCGAACGGGCACTTCGTTGGGAGCGTTACGCTGCGGGTGTACCTGGGAATAAGCGGAATGCCGCAATAAGCGTCAATGCGGTGGTGGAGCGCAGCTATAACACTGAGTGTTATACTGATGAGGGTGGTGCCTGGTGGCGGTGAGTGCGCATATTCAAGAACAAGCCGTTCACGCGCTTTGCAAACAAGTCCAGCATCGGCGATGCAACGCTATGCGAAGCCGTACGGGATGCCGAACGCGGGCTAATTGCCGCCGACCTTGGCGGCGGTGTCATCAAGCAGCGGATTGCGCGACCCGGCAAGGGGAAATCGGGCGGATTTCGAACGTTGCTTGTTTTCCAGGCGAAATCGCGCGCCTTCTTTGTTCACGGATTTGCAAAGAATGAAAAGCAGAACATCGAAAAGAATGAGCTTGTCGCTCTGAAGAAACTTGCATCCGAGTTGCTGGCCTACGATGACAAAATTATCGGCAGGGCAGTTGCATCAGGAGCATTGATTGAGGTGAAGTGCGATGAGGAAGCAATATCGTAGTCCGCTGTTGGCATCGATTCATGAGACCGCTGAAGGTCTCCATGCCGCCGGTGTGATGGACAAGCGGACGATGCATGAGTTCGACGAATTATCTCTGACGCCGGTGCTGTCGTTGAATCCGAAGGAAATCCGGGCGCTTCGCATGCGAGAGGGCGCCAGCCAAGCCGTTTTCGCACGTTATCTTAATGTAACTACAGGGCTGGTGAGTCAGTGGGAGCGCGGTGAAAAGCATCCGCAAGGAGCTTCCTTAAAACTCCTCACGCTAGTCGCGAAGAACGGACTCCAAGCAGTCGCGTAATGCGCGAGTGGGCTGCATGTGCTCGCGCCATTAATGTTCGTTTCTTCGGAATGCGTGCAACTGCGCTCAAAGCTAAAATGAGCAGCATGCGGCGGTATGGCATCGTGATGGCATTGCTCGCGCTGCCGGTGCTGGCGCACTCGCCGGCATCCGTCCAGCAACTGCAAGCCCAGGCACGCAGTGCGCTGGCGGCGCGGAACCTACCCGAAGCGCTTGCCGACTATCAAAAGCTGGTGCAGATTGTGCCGCGCTCGGCTGCGTACCAGGACGAACTTGGATTCCTGCTTGCGGCTTCGAAACGCACTTCCGAGAGCATCGAGCATTTCCGCCGCGCGACCGAACTCGACCCCAAAATGGCGCAGGCATGGTTTCATCTCGGCGCCGCGCTCATGCTCTCGGGAGAGCAGAATGCTGGCATCCAGGCACTCGAAAAAGCGGCGGCTCTGGCGCCCGATCGCGCGGATTACCGCTACCGTCTCGGCGCGGCGTATAACGATGCGCATCAATATGCCAAGGCGATTCCAGAGTTGCAATTCGCTGCCACCAAGGCGCCCGCCAACGAATCGGTTTGGGGAGCGCTCGGCATCGCTTATGAGCAGGAAAAGAAATGGTCCGAGGCAAAGTCCGCCT
>JBOGMI010000990.1:0-4898 GCA_050746645.1 Bryobacteraceae bacterium
GCCATGCCGATCATCCTAATGGCGCCGATAGCCATGAGGATGGCGACGATCGGATTCAGCACTGGGCGCCTCGGGATCATTCTTGCCGGTATCCACTTTGGCAGCCAATCGAATGCGCGGTCGTCGAAACACCACACGCAGAGCGCCAGCGTCAGTAAGTTGAAGAACGCGTAATTGCCGGTGAGCAGGATGGTCACTTGCAGCAGGATGAAGCACCAGGCGGCTGCTTGCCGGAAGCGGCGCGGCGCGAACAGCAGCCAGGGCGCGCCGAGTTCGATGGCAAGCGCCACTCCGGTCATCGTGTCGAGTAGATGCGGCGGCAGGCGGTAGGCGTAATAAGCGAGCGGAGTGGGCAGCGGCTGGGTCAGAAAATGGAACCGCAGTGCGTGCAGATCCCGCCAGGCCGGATCTCCCGAAAGCAGCTTCACCAGCCCGGACCCGAACATCAGCCGAAACAGCAGAAAACGATAAGCCCATGCGAGCCAGGGCGATCCGGAAAAAATCGCCAGAAAGCCGGCTTCGAGCAGCAATGCGTCCCATTGAAACGCGGTGAACGGCTGACCGGCATTCACCAGCGAGAGATACAGGATGAAGCACGCCACAGCCGCCCAGCGTGAGAAAAAGCCGGCGACCAGAAACAGCGACGCCACGCAGCCGGCGATGCAAAATGCAACCAGCGCAGCGTCGCTCTGGCCAAACCAAAAAAGTGAGGGTAGTTCGCCAAACGCGCGGGCGCCGATTTCCGCGTGGACGGCCGAAAAATACTGCCGTGCCGGTTGAATCCCTGTGGAACCGGCCAGCCCAAGGATCTGCGGCCACAACGAAGCGAACGCCGCAAGATAAATCAGACCGAGCAGCCGAAGGAAGATCGACTCGGTCCGCGCCATCCCGGGCTATTGAATCGGAATCCCGTGCTCTTGCAGCACGCCGCGCACTTCGGGCAAGCTCAGCCGGGAGGCGTCGTAGATCACGAAGACTTCGTCGCCCGAATCGGAAACGCGCGTGGTGAGCATGCCAAATACCGCATGTACGCGCATAATATTCTCCAGATCCCGATCGCTGAGGGCGCGCGTGAGCTTGAAACGGGCGTCTGTCTTCGTCATCGGGATTCAGAATAGCATCGTAATGATCACCGGGTGCGCAATGCGGCGGCGCGCTCGCGTTCGGCGTTGAATTCGCATCCGATGAGCGCTATGCAAGCGATCAGATACAGCCAGATAATCAACACGATCACGGCGCCGATACTGCCATAAAAGACGTTATAGCTGCTGATCCGGTGCCCTACATACCAGGCGAAGGCGGCTGTTGCGGCCAGCCAAAGCACAGTCGCCACAAAAGCGCCCGGCCAGACATGGGCGAACCGCGACCATCGCTTCCCGCGGTGTCCTCCCGCCACCGGACGGTGGTTGGCGCCAAAATAATACAGCAAGCCGGTGACGAACGTGGTGGCGCAAAAAGCCACCAGGTACTGCACCACGCGCCACAGAACCCGGAGTGGCGCACTGAACTCGTTCAGGTCGCGCGAGACCCCGATCCAATGAATAAATGCAGCCTCGCCGCGGTTGCCGAACAGAATCAACGAAGAAGCCATGACCGCCGGCACCGCGGCGACAATTACCAGAAAAATCGCCATCGCGCGCTCCTTGAGAAACGGCCTGCCGGAAGGAAGACGGTAGGCCGCCTGAAAGCCTTCCATGAGGCTGATCATGGCTCCCGAACCGGCCCAGAGAGCCACCACAAAAGCCACGATCGGCAGCGCAATCGGCTTCGAGCCGGTCTGAAGCCGGCCAAGAATCAGGCGTTCGGTGCCCGGCGGCGCCACCTGCGCCATGAAGCGCTGAATCACGTTCACCACCGATTGCGCCTGCACCGTCACCAGAATCGATGTCAGCGCCGTCAGTACTGGGAAGATCGAGAGTAGAAACGAATACGCCGCTCCTTTGGCAATGCTGAAGCAGTTATCGTCGAAGGCGGCCACAAAGGAGCGCCTCAGCAGCCAAAGCGTTCGCCCGATCAGCCCCGGCGCGACAATCACGCTTTGCATTGGCGCCGGTTGGCGCTTTCTTCCTGCCCGTGTGCCAAGTGCGTTCGCCATGGCTTGCTAACCGCATCATAGCCTTCCGTGGTCCCCGACCGGTTTTCAGTGCTTTGATATTCTGATACTTCAAACGCCTTAATTCTGCCCCTCCTGCCCCGTTAAGCATGCATGTATTTGAACTGACCAAGCGCCTCATCGATATCGAATCGATTACGCCGAACGAGGGTACGGCCGGCGATTTTCTGTTAGGCGTGCTTCGGGAGCTTGCCGGCCGCTTCGAGGGCCAGACCGAATCGATGGCGGTCGAAGCCGGCCGCCACAACGTCTTCGCCTCCTTCGGCGAGCCCCGCGTCGTGCTTTCCACCCACATGGATACGGTGCCGCCGTTTATTCCTGCGCGAGAAGACGCCGAATATATTTGGGGACGCGGCGCCTGCGACGCCAAGGGAATCATTGCCGCCATGATTGGCGCGGCGGAGCAACTGCTTGCAAGCGGGCGGCGCGATTTCGGACTTCTATTTGTCGTAGGCGAAGAGCGTAACAGCGCCGGCGCCCTCCAAGCTGCGCGCAAACCGCACGGTTCGAAATTTCTGATTAATGGCGAGCCTACCGAAAACCGTCTCGCCCTCGGCTCGAAAGGAACGCTGCGCTACGAGATCGCCGCGCGCGGGCGCATGGCGCATTCGGCCTATCCGGAACTCGGCGAATCCGCCATCGAAAAACTCTTAAATGCTCTCGAACGGATCCGTCGCGTGAGCCTGCCTTCGGATTCTCTGTTCGGCCCCAGCACCCTGAACATCGGCACCATCGAAGGCGGGCGCGCGCCCAACGTGATTCCCGACGAAGCGCGCGCGGAGATTCTGATTCGCGTGGTGGACGACGCCTCCGGCTTGCGAAAATCCATCCAAGCGGCGGCGCGTCCCGATGCGGAGGCCACAGAAGTTCTCTTCATCCCGCCGGTGCGCCTGGGCTCGGTGGACGGATTCGCAACCACGGTGGTCGCCTTCACCACCGATATTCCCGCATTCGCGGGTGTCTGGGGCAAGCCGTTCTTGCTCGGTCCGGGAAGCATTCACGTGGCGCACACGGCGGAGGAACGCATCGCAAAAAAGGAGTTGCTCGAAGCGGTCGGGCTTTATCGCATGCTCGTCGAAAGGCTTTTGACAGAACCGGTATGAAACCGATAGAAGTTGGTGTTCTGGGCGGCACCGGAATGGTGGGCCAGCATTTTATTCGTTTTCTCGAGGGCCATCCCTGGTTCAAATTGACTTGGCTCGGAGCAAGCGACCGCTCGGCGGGCAAGAAGCTGCGCCAGGCTACGGCCTGGAAACTGGATGGGACGGCGCCCGATTCTGCCGCCGAAATTTTCGTCTCCGAATGCAAGCCCGGCAACGCGCCGCAGCTTGTCTTTTCCGCCATGGATGCATCCGTCGCCACCGAAATCGAGCACGCATTCGCCGAAGCCGGCCACATCGTCGTCTCCAATTCGCGCAACCATCGCATGGAACCCGACGTGCCGCTCATCGTGCCCGAGATCAACGCCGGCCATCTGGCTATGATTCCGGTGCAGCGGAAGAATCGCGGCTGGAAGGGCGCCATTGTCACCAATCCAAACTGCTCCACCATCGTGCTTGCCATGGCGCTCGCGCCGCTGGCAAAATTCGGCATCGAACGCGTCATCGCGGCCACCATGCAGGCCATCTCGGGCGCCGGATATCCGGGCGTGGCTTCCATGGACATTGTGGGCAACGTGGTGCCTTTCATCGGCGGCGAAGAAGATAAGATGGAGCGCGAGACGCAGAAGATTTTAGGCGGCGTCTCGACTGACGGTTTTCAGCCGCTTGCGGTGCGCATTAGCGCACACTGCAACCGCGTCGCGGTGGTAGATGGTCACATGGTTGCGGCTTCGGTCGAATTCTCCTCCAAGCCTTCACCCGCTGACGTGCGCCAGGCGATGGAACATTTTTGCGGCGTTCCACAGCAGCGCAAACTCCCCAGCGCGCCCGCACACCCGCTGATCTGCATGCAGGAGCAGGACCGGCCTCAGCCGCGGCGCGACGCGATGCGCGAAAACGGCATGCCGGTCTTTGTCGGGCGCATTCGCGAATGTCCGGTGCTCGATGCGAAGTTCGTCGCTTGTGGCCACAACACCATCCGCGGCGCCGCCGGAGCCGCCGTCCTGAACGCGGAACTCATGGTTTCGGAAGGGCTGATCGGATGACAGATTCGCTCTGCCCTACCGATCGATACCGCTTGCGGAATCATAGCCTGCGCGCCGAAACTCACCATCGAGGAGCGGGTTTGCAGCGACAGTACGATCCCAACGGCGAATCCTGAAGCGATGATCAGAGGCGTCGATCGCCAGCCGATCTCGAAGATTTGTTTGGCAGTTTCGCCGAACTCGAAGGGAGGCCGAAAGGCTTCTCGAATCGCCCGGAAGCCGAATAGGCCGAGCTCCCCCGCAAAGCGGAGCAGGCCGCTTAGCGGCTCGGCAGATGACGTAATCTCCTGGCCCGGCACATCGATCCTCGTAATTGTCGATGCACATTGCCGCCCTCTGTTTCCGGTGAAAACCCGAGGGTGGCGGCGCGGGCCGATTCTAATGGACGCGAATCGTTCTATCCGCGCCGGAAGCGTAAGCGCCCAGAACCGAGAAGCGTAAGCGACCGCGGAGATTAAGTAAACGACATTTCGTAGACGCTTTCTTCCACCTGTTCCACTGGCTCAGACTCAGGAGCGAGCGACAGCACATGGGCTCGAACGCCTTCGGGTAACCGCTGGAGCAGCACGCGCCTTCCGCCGGGAAACACCAGGGCATCGCGATACGAGTATTTCCGGCTGGAAATCTCCGTGAAATCCG
>JBOGMI010000991.1:0-2419 GCA_050746645.1 Bryobacteraceae bacterium
TGCGCACTCTCGCGACCGAGCCCAAGCATGGCTGGGCTGTATCGGAGCGCATTCAGCAGATCTCGCAGGACGTTCTGCAGGTTAACCAAGGCTCGCTCTATCCGGCGCTTCACCGGCTTGAGCACCAAGGCTGGATCAAAGCCGAATGGGGAGTTTCCGAACTTGGCCGGCGCGCGCGTTTCTACCGGCTCACGCCCGCGGGAAAAAAGCAGTTGGAACGGGAGACGAAGCAGTGGTCGCGGCTTACCGGCGCGATCAGCCGCGTTCTGGAATCGGCATGATATGCGCTGGCCTGGGATCTTTAGCCGCACCCGAAGAGAAGACGAACTTGCGGAAGAGCTGTCGGCACACATCGAGTTTCAAACCCGAAAGCATATGGCCGACGGGATCGCTGAACCGGAAGCGCGCCGCAGAGCGCGTATCGAGTTCGGAGCAATGGCGGCAGTACGCGAGGAGTGCCGGGAAGCCCGGCCCTGGCGCGTGCTGGACGGGTGCGGACGCAACCTTAAGCATTGCTTCCGTTCGCTAAAGCGCAGTCCAGCGTTTGTTTGCGTTGCGGTCGCGATTCTTGCCATCTGCATTGCTTCGAATATCGCCGTATTCAGCGTCATCGACGGGCTGTTTCTTCGGTCGCTACCCGTAAAGCACCCCAACCAACTGGTGCGCATCGCATCGTTGTCCAAAGACGGACACGCCCGCTCGCTTCCCTCGCGTGTTATCGGCGCACTGAAGGGTGATTCCGCTTTTCAGGGTCTGTGCGGCGTGGCCACAACGAACAGGGCTGTCGAGATCGCGGGCGGCTTGCGGCAGCTTGGAATGGCCTATTTTACAGGCGGCTGTTTCGACACGCTCGGAATCCCCATGCAGTTGGGACGCGGAATTAAAGCCAGCGACGATTGGTCCGGAGCGGAGCACGTCGCCGTCATCACCGATTCTCTATGGCACAGCCAATTTGGCGGCCGGCCCGATGTGCTCGGGAAGACCATGCGGGTCGGAGATCGGCTATTCACCATTGTGGGCGTGACGAAAAAGGGTTTTAGCGGCCTGGTGCTTGGCTTTCCCGAACCGGTCATGATCCCCCTTCAGCAACTGGGTTCGCATAGCAGCACCAAAAGGTATTGGTACTGGGTGAACGTGCTTGCCCGCCGTGCGGCAGTCGTTTCGCTCGCCAAAGCTCGTGCAAATGTTGCTGCTCTTAGGAGCGAGATCCTGGCGCAGAGCGTTCCTCCGCAGTTCAACGCTGTCCGGCGAAAAGCTTACCTTGGGGACAAACTCATCGTTCAGGAGGCGCGCGGCGGCCTGGATTATTTTCTGCGGAGCCGTTTCGGAGAGCCGCTCTACGCGATCCTTGGCCTTTGCGCCGCTATGCTGCTCATGGCCGGCGTGAATCTCACGACCCTGCTGCTTGCCCGTTCCTTAAGCCGCCATCACGAAATTGCCATAAGGCTGGCGCTCGGGGCCTCGCGCATGCACATCGCCGGTATTTTTGTTCTCGAAAATGCGGTTCTGCTTCTGGCCGGGACCATGCTGGGCGCCTTTGCCGGAATGTGGGCCGTTCCGATCGTGCTTGGCAAAGTCGGCCAACTGTGGGGGAACTTCGACCTGCACGTTGGGCCGGATGTTCGCGTAATCTCCTTTTTAGTTGCCGCGTTTCTGCTCATCATCGGCATGTTTACGGCGGCTTCGATCTGCCAAGCCACCCGCTTCCCCAACGCCGCGAAGCTGAAGCAGAGCGGACGCGGCGTCATCGCCAGCAACAGGGTCGCTCAGAAAACTCTGCTTGCCACTCAGATCGCGCTGACTTTGGCGCTGGTTGCGGGGGCAGCTCTGTTTGCCGCGTCCATCAGAAACACGTACAGGATCGACTTGGGAATCAATCCACGGAATGTCTGGGCAATCCTGCTTGGGCCACGACCCGGCGGATACGACCATTTCACTCCGCGCCCCTACTATCGCGATCTCGTGCAACAGATTCAGTCGCTGCCGGGAGTTGTTTCGGTTTCTGCCGGTCATGTTTCACCGTTCATGGATCCGGCTCCCGAAGAAACAGTCACCCTCATCGACGGCGCCCACCCGGTTCCCGAAATCATGGTTCGGGTTGAATCTATCGGCGACCATTTTTTCAAAACAATGGGCAGCAAGGGTGATCGCCGGAAGCGATTTCGACGCGCGAGACGACAACTCACCGGAGCCCGCCGTAATCATTAGCCGGTCTCTTGCCGAACGCCTCGGAAACCCGCGCGAGCTGATCGGCCACCATCTGCGTTTTCCAGAGAATCCGAAATATCAGCAGGTCAAAATCAAAGGCATCGCTTCGGATATGGATTTGGAACTGGTGAACCTGGACAACACCAGACCCTTGACGGTTTACCTGGACTTTTGGCAGAATCCCGATTCCGAGCGCTACCCGGAACTACTG
>JBOGMI010000992.1:0-3970 GCA_050746645.1 Bryobacteraceae bacterium
CGCGAGGAGTTGGACACCGCCCAGAATGACGCTCACCCAGGCGACCCGCGTTCGCTGAGGCGGAGTACAGAGTCGGCGCTCTGGCGCTTGCCAACTTCATCGAAGCCGAGCCGATCGGGCGCCCATACCTCCTCCGCCCGAAGGTACGCCGGGAGCAGGTGTTGGCGGCCACGTTGTCTGCACACGAGCCGGCAGCGCTCGGTGACCATCGGTCGGCGGCGTGAGGATGGCCAGTGTCCGGGGATGAGGATGCAGTGCCGGTCCTCTCGGAGGGCGAGCGTGTCGAGGTGAGACGAGATCCTGACGCGTCATTGATTGGACGGGCGCGTCGTGGTCAGGAGACGCGGCGCCAGGCCTCTTCTCGAGCCTTTACGTGCTCGTCGTAGCGGCTTCTCGCAGCAGAAGCGGTCGTGGCGAGCCGCTCGGCGATGATCTCCCAGCTCAGCTGGTGACGTCGCGCTCGCCAGACCAGGTCACGGGTCCGCTCGTTGAGCTCGGCGGACAGTGAGGCGAGCACCGAAAGCCTGGCGCCCGGATCGGACCTGCGGCCCCCCCGCACGGTGACGAGCGCGTCGACGGCGGAATCGAGGAGCGTGGCCGAGGCCGCGTCGGTGTAGGGGATCGTCGTGCGGTCGAGGTCGGCTTCGTTTCTCACGCCGACGGTCCGAGTTGGTGATCGGGCGAGCATCCCGCTCAGTCCTTCGTGAGCTCGGCGACGGCCTTCTTCGCGCAGGCGTCGTCGACTAGGTCCTTGCCCTCCGACGCTGCCGCGATGAGCGCCGCGGTCGCCGCGTTGTTGAGCGCACGGGGCAGCCCGTTCGCCACCCGATGCAGGCGAGCGATCGCGTCGTCGGCGAACAACGGAGCGTCGAGCCCCGCCAGCGCGAGGTGGTGACGCAGGTAGGCGGCCGACTCGCCGATGTCCATCGCCTTGATGGAAAAGCGCGTCGCGATCCTTTGGTCCAAGGCGGCGAAGGTCCCCATGCGCAGCTGGCGGGAAAGCGTCGGCTGGCCGACGAGGATGCCGGCGAAGGCAGACACCGAATCCATCTCTGCCGAGGTCAAGAGCCGGAGCTCTTCGAGCTGGGCGGGGTCCATGAGGTGGGCCTCGTCGATGCAAAGGACGACCCGGCGGTGCCGCTCTGCCTCTTCTGCTGCGAGCAGGTCCTGGGCCTGGGCCATGAGCTCGGCCCGCTGGTAGCGGGGCACGGCACCGAGGGCACGCACGATGGTGACGTAGAGCCCCCGGGTGCCGAAGACCGGGTTGGCGACGTAGATGAGCTGGTGGCGGGTGGGATCGAGCCCGGAGAGCGCGGCGCGCACCGCCACGGTCTTCCCCGCTCCGACGTCGCCCACGACCACACCCAGAGCGGATTCGACGACGCAGAAGCTGATCCGGGCGACGGCCTCTTGGTGCGCCTGGCGGCAGAAGAGGTCCTTTGGGGCGATCGACTTGGAGAACGGGGTGCGCCGAAGCCCGAAGTGGGCCGCCCAGGGTGGCGCGCTCACCGTGCATCCTCCTCGTCCCCGTCGCCGGGCTCTGTGAACTGGAGCTGGCGGAAGTCGGGCTTTGCTCCGGTCCCGGCCTCCTCCTCGTGGGCGGTGGCCACCATCAGGAGGAAGTCGACGCCGGTCGCCTCCGGCATGGGGCGCTCTGCCTGGGGGACGGCGCGGTGCACGTGGCGCCCGATCGCAAAAGGCGTGGCCACGCCGGCCGGGCGCCCGTCGTAGAAGACGGCGATCGCGGCGAGGTTCTCGGGCACGTAACGCAGCTCGACACGGCGCCCGACCAAGGCGGGGTCGACCGCGTAGACGTTGCCCTCGAGCGGCACGGTCGCCGTCTTGGTCACTTTGCGACTGATCGACCAGACGAAGGCCTCAGCCACACGGTCGGGGTTGGCCTGGCGGTGCGGACCCTGGGCGCAGAAGCGGGCGATCGGAGTCTCCTTCGTCTCGGCATGCACTCTGCGGTTGGCGACCTGATCGGCCCACGCGCTGAACAGATCGTTCAGCTCTTCGAGCGAGGAGATCCCCTGATGCAGGGCTTCTTCGAGGAACGACTCGCGGATGAAGCGGTTGAGTCGCTCCTGCTTCCCGCGGCCTTGGGGCGCGTAGGGCTTGGAGTGCACCAGGCGGATGCCGAGCACCGCGCAGGTGCGCTCGAGCCACGCGTTCTTGAACGGGGCGCCGTTATCGGCATACAGGACTTCGGGCACTCCGCGCTTCATGATGGCGTGGCGCAACAGATCCTGGCACGCTCTTGCGTTCTCGTGGGCGTAGAACGCGCCGTCGACGAGGAGCCGCGAGTGGTCATCGACAATGAGAAAGAGCTTGGCGCGCACCGACGCCTCGACCCTGGGGTGGGGGACGAAGGGCCCGACAAGCACGTCGGTCACCCAGCGTTCGTTCGCCCGTTCTGCCTCGTAGCGGCCGAACGTCTTCTGCTCGGCACTGAGCGCTTCACGGTGGAGACCGCGCCGGCGCAGCTGGGCACGCACGGTGCGCTCGGCGACCCTGATCCCGTGGCGGTAGAAGAGGATCCGGGCGATCTGGGCGGCAGAGCGCGTCGGCCGCTCGAGACGTAGCGCGCAGACCTCCTCGATGAGCTCGGGATGCGAGCGCACCGCCCCCATATCCGAGCGAGCCTCGGGCTTGAGGCCCTCCAAGCCTTTCTCCCGCCAGATCCTGATCCAGCGGTCGATGGTGCCGCGCGTATAGCGCCGCTCGTCTCCGTCGATATGGGTGTGGGACCGTCGGGCAACCTCGCGCACGAGCGCGCCACGTTCGGCCGGCGTGAGTCGTTCGGCGAGCGCTTCCGCGATCACGCCGTAGCGGTGCAGCGCGATCTTCTCTCGAACCTCGTCGTCCATATCGACCTCCTGTTCATGTCGCCTCACATGGCACAGGAGGCATGAAACGCTGTCTGCCGACGACGAGGTAGAGCGAGTTTGTGTTGCGGGTGATGAAGCTTCCGCCGCACACGGCCGAGCAGAAGCGCCACCGGCCCACCGCCAACCATCCCGGCAAGCTCGCGGCCACTTGCCACGCGCCGTCGATCGCCGCCAACGCGCCGCGGGGGGTCCAGAGGGCGGCGGGGGTGACCTCGCCGCCGAGCTCGACACAGAGGGCTGCGAAGCTGGTGGCGAGGCGGCCTGCGTTGCCTGCGAACGCCCGCACCCAACCGCGCGCCGTGGTGTAGGGGACGCCGAGCGCCTTGGCTGCGGGGCGGACTCCCGAGCGGCCCCCTGCCACCGCCTCGACGACCGCGCCGATCGCCTCCGCGACGTCGAGGCGGTTGTGCACGCAGAACGCCGGGAGCAGGGCGTGGGTGCGCCTGCAAGTCCGGCAGCGCCTCCGGGGGACGAACACTCGCCAACAGCAAACGCCCACGCGCACGAAGCGCCAGTAGCCCGCCCACGGCGACATGACCGCGGTGCACGTGGGACAGCTCGCTGGCGGGACCTCGACGCTGCGGCCAGCAGCCGCGTAGGCATCGACGGAGGATGGGCAAGCCCATACGATGGCCATGGGTGGCAACACCGCCTTGGACCCCTCCTGCGCGCCAGCGACCAACTGTGGCAGGAGGGGTCCCTCGCGTTCAGGGACGCCAAATTCTCCTGCTATCAGGTCTCGCTGACCAGCCTCACCCCAGATCGGTGCACAAAGAGCGCCGCCGAAGACCGCTCAGCCGTGCTCAGGAAGCCACGCCGCTAACAGCGTGCTGCGGGAATGCGCGATGCCAGATCGATTGCGACATCGAGGTCGTCGGCCTCAAACACGAGATAGCCACCGGCGCCCTCGCTCAAATACGCTCCCTCCCGGGTTACAGCCTTGCCGTCTTTTACCTGCACCGTCGTTGCGTCCTTGGGTAGGCCAAGCGTGAGGCCGGGAGTGACTCCTGGCGTCTTGCTGAGTTCGCCATAGTCCTTGTAGATCGCCTTCTGCTCCGCCTCGGATAGCGTCGCCCAGG
>JBOGMI010000993.1:0-16099 GCA_050746645.1 Bryobacteraceae bacterium
AAAAGGTCGCGCGTGGCGGGGTGAATCACGGCCGCAGAACCGGCTCGCGTGCCGCGATCTTTTCGGCGATATCGGTGGTCGAATAGCCGGGTTCAAGCGGCAAAGCGAGCACCTGGCCTCCCGCCGCTTCCACTTCCTCGCGGCCGGCGATAAAATGCGCCCAATCGGCGCCTTTCACTAAAATATCCGGCACAACGGCGGCGATCAATTCGCGCGGCGTATCCTCGCCGAAGAGAGTGACGGCATCCACCGCTTCCAGATGCAGCGCCATTTCGACGCGCCTGCGTTCGTCGAAAAACGGTCGCCCCGGACCTTTGATCCGCTGCACGCTGGCATCGCTATTGAGCGCAAGAATGAGAACATCGCCGAGCGAGCGCGCACGCTCGAGCAAACGCACGTGGCCTGGATGCAAGATGTCGTAGCAGCCGTTGGTGAAAACGACTTTCTTGCCCTGGGATTTCCAGGCTACGCGCTGGCGAATCAATTCCTCACGGGTGTAAAAGCGGCTCATGCCCCTCTCATTTTAGCGGGCGGCCGGGGGCGGGCAGGTTTCGGATCATGGAAGAGTACGTAGAATCGGATCAGTGCCGAGAACCGTCCGCGTCACAAGATATGTGACTCCACTTCGTGAAGGGGGGTCGCTACCGGCCATCGTTGAGGGTGATGACGATGGCCTGTATGTGCTGAAATTTCGGGGTGCCGGACAAGGTCCTTTAGCTCTCGTAGCAGAGCTCATCTCCGGCGAAATCGGGCGCCTTCTGGGCCTTCGTGTGCCAGAGCTTGTTTTCATGGAACTGGGCGAATGCATCGGGAGAAATGAAGCTGATCCTGAGGTTCGCGAGTTGCTGATGGCAAGCATAGGCTTAAACCTCGGCTTAGATTATCTCCCCGGCGCCACGATGTTCGACCCGGCTGCCGGTGATATCGCGGATACCAGGACCGCTTCGAAAGCCGTTTGGTTTGATGCGTTCGTGACCAATATCGACCGCACCCCGAGAAATGCAAACCTCCTCTGGTGGCACAAGCAGCTATATTTCATCGACCACGGCGCAAGCCTGTACTTCCACCATAATTGGCAGAACATCGATCTGGCCGCGGTAACGCCGTTTGGCGCGATCAAGAGCCACATCCTGCTGCCCTGGGCCAGCCAAATTGCGGAGATTGACAGAGAGGTACGTCCTCATCTACATGAGTCAGCGGTGCGAGCGGTGGTGGCGGCGGTGCCGCAAGAGTGGCTGCCCGAGCAGGATGGTCCGACGGCCGAGGGATACGTTGCGTACTTAACTACGCGTCTCAAGATGTCGAGTTTTGCCGAGGAGGCGGTGCGCGCACATGCTCAACTCGTTTGATTACGTCGTAATTCGGATCGTTCCGTTCGTAGAACGCGAAGAGTTCTTCAACGCCGGAGTGATCCTGTTTTGCCCGCAGAGGAGATTCCTGAGCGCACGGGTTCACCTGGACACGGAAAAGCTGAAGGCCTTTGCACCAGAATTCGACGGGGAGGACGTAAAGCAACGGCTTCAGGCGATTCAGAAGGTCTGCGCCGGCGACGAAACCGCCGGATCGATCGCTCAGTTATCACAGCGGGCCCGCTTCCATTGGTTAATTGCTCCCCGGAGCACAATCGTTCAGGTTTCTCCTGCCCATTCCGGGATTTGTGACGAACCTGAATCCGCGCTTGAACGGCTCTTCGAGGAACAAGTCCGGAGCGAAAGCCCTATCAAGGTAGAATCGCGAACGCACGCGCCGGAAAGCCGAGACCGTGGAGGGGCTTAGGCCAGGTCACAACAATGAGCGCTCCCGTAGCGGGCACCTGGTCGAGATGGGCCATGGCTTCGATCTGCCCATGGCCGCGGGTCAACAGCCATTTCTCGGAGCGCATTTTTTGGGTGGTATATATAAGGACTGGAATACGGATCCGGCGCGCTTCAAGTAGTCGAGTGCGGCGCGTTCAGCCGGAAACGATAGGCATCCGGCGGGTCAATTCGGCAGATACTTCGAAGGTCCGAAACCGTCGATGCGGATGCGAAAGCAGAGAAGCGCGCCTCTCCAATCCATCCGCAGCCTTTTGAATAGCCCATACTCCGGCGGCCAGTGCGCGGGCCGTATTTCCCATTTCAGATCGGGATAGTGGCTGAGAATCAGCGCGGTACGCGGCAGATGATAGGGCGAGCTAATCACCTCCGCCGTATGCCAGCCGTGCGCTTCCATGATTTTGTCTGAATAATAGATGTTCTGGATTGTGTCGTGGGCTTGCTCTTCTTCGATCACCGCGGATGGAGGCACGCCGCGCGCCTCGGCAAGCTTCGCCATCGCAACCGCCTCAATAAACCGGTTATGAGCGGCAGTGCCGGTAAAGATGATATGGTTGCTGATTCCCTTCCTGAACTCGCGGACACCCTCCATCACGCGCTCCCGCTGCTCGGGCGTTGGCGTTCCGTCCGGTTCCGTCGGATATCCGAGCACAATGAGCGTGTCCACTTTCCCAAGCTTTGCGTTTTCATCCGGAGCGAAAGAATAAAATCCTAGGGCGATCGCCATGTAAATGAGGCCAAAGACGATAAAGACGAGCACAACCGAGAGCACGGTCCGCATGAACACAGAATTGCACTCTCAGTACGTCGCAACGAATGGCCGCGTTTTCACGTATTTTGCGCCGAGGAACCGGCCGCTGGAGCCGAAGTCGAACGCGAAGGTTGTAACTCCAACGCGAGCGCAGGCGTGGCAGCCATCTTGTTCCCAATAGCGCACCAGGAAGAGCTGACCGCCATCTTTGGTCTGCTCCACATTTATTGGACTATCGATTCCGCTGCGGTCGCCGGGCCAAAGCGATAGGTTCGGATACTGCCGCAGAAGTTTCCGATAAACCGCATCGTGTTTCATGCTCGATTGCGGAAGCGCATTCAATCGATCCACATTGATCAGCGGCGGGTTTCCATTTACCAAAAGACATGCATCGTTTTCGTTCGCGCGGAACGGATAAACGACATAGGCCACATCGATCTTGCCGGTCACTTGCAAATGCTGTAAATAGCCCTCGTTATTGAGCCGATGGGCGAAAGCGGCCGCGGCGGGGGACGCCCCAGCGCGCTGCATCTGTCGGACAAAGCACTTTCCCAGCGTGGGAAACGAGAGATCACGGCAGCGTTCGTGCATGTTGCGGATGAAGTTTGGAGGCGGCTGCCATTGGGCGTCCGGTGTTACTCCGGCAGCTCCGCAACCGAGCTGCAGCAGCACCAGAACTGCTCCCATCCAGGCTCTACTCATGGTTGCAGTGTAGCCGCTTCTGTTAAGCTGAAGCGGTCCAATCGGCAAGGCTAAAGGAGACTCGTTCATGACGTCCGGAGTTGTTTCTAAGATCGCGGCCGCGGTCGTTGGCGGATGCTTGTTTTCCGCCGCCGCCAGCGCGCAACATGCGAATACACTCACGCCCAAGGAAAAGAGCGGCGGCTGGCAGTTGCTATTTAACGGGAAAAACCTGGACGGCTGGCACTCGTACCTGGAACACGGCCCCGGTAAAGACTGGTCGGTTCAAGACGGCGCCATCATGCTGAAGAAGAGCAAGAGCGATCCCCGGCAAGACTATGCCGATCTGGTGACGAACCGGCAGTTTGCGAATTTCGATCTCAAACTGGAATGGAAAGCCAAGCCTTGCATCGATAGCGGCGTGATGTTTTACGTACACGAATCTCCTCAATACAAGCAGAGTTACGAAACCGGGCCGGAAATGCAAATCGCGGATTTAGCCTGCACTGTGCCGGACAGCCGGGCCTTGCTCCGCCGCTCCGCGGCCCTTTACGGCCTGATCCCAGTCAAGTTTGAATGGGTGAAACCGGCAGGGGAGTGGAATCAGTTCGAGATCATTGCCGATCACGGCCACCTTCAATTCTTCCAAAACGGCCACAAGGAAATCGATACGCACTTATGGGATAGTCATTGGCGGGAGATGGTGGCACATAGTAAGTTCGTCAAGATGCCCGGTTTCGGAACCTTTCACAAGGGCCACATCTCTCTGCAGGGTACGGAAGGTAAAGGCGAGCCTGGAATTAAGCTCTATTTTCGTAACATTAAAATCAAGAGCTATGCGCCGTGACCTTAGCTATCCCTGCGGCACCCGTATCGAAAGCAGATCGCTGAGCACCAGGTATTGATTCACCCAAAACTGCGCTTTCTCGTCGCCGCGCTGGGCCTTGCGCCGGGTGCGCTGGAATAATCCCTCCTGGATCGCATAGACATCGTTCTGGACCGACCATAGGTTCACCGCGAACGGCATTTGTTTCACCAGCTTGAGCGCCGCCTGGAGACCGTTCAGCTTATCGATGTTCGACGGATCGGCGGCGAAGCGGCGGCTGAGGCCGTCCACATTGCGCCGCAGCAGAAATTCGAGCGTCGTTTTTTCCAGCGCGATGCCGCTCAACTGCGCCTCGCGCAGCAGGTTCAGAATGCGTTCGGCATCCAGCGTTTCGCTCGAAAAAGCGCGCCGCAGCAGCCCGTTAATCGCATACTCGATCGCTCCGGTAAATTCGCGCGGCATCGGCGTCCCCAGGCTGCGCATGAATCGCATCAGCGCCGCGTGGTGCTCGTAAAGCTGCAAGTAGGCCGCCTCGGCTTCGGCCACCGTGGAAGACAGAATCGTGCGCACAATCCTGCGCTGCTCGTCCCGAAACAGCGAGCGCAGCGAATAGGTCTTTTCGCCGAATCGCCGGTCGAGCAGCCGCACCACCTCCGGAATATCCACCCGCCCGAACGATTCTCCGATCGTTTGCAGCAGAGCCTGATAATCGCTCGCCTGCTCCATTCTCTGCACGCCGCCGGCGACGTTGTGATCGCCGAAATGCACCACCCAGAACATCAGCACTTCGGATTCCTGCGTTATTTTCGACGTGAAGCGCGCCTGCCCCAGCGCCATCCGCAGACGCCCCGCGTCGGCGGTGTGATAATCCAGCCGGTTCACGCTGTAGGAAAAAATGTCCGCGCCTTCGCCATAGGGCGCGAACAGCGAACTGATCGAATAGTGTGCGCCCACTTTCTCCAAATCCACAATCGCGGGCTTCACATATTTGCGATAGATGTTCGCGCCGTCTCCGTACTCGGGCAGGTTACTCTTGGCCAGCGCGAGCTTGTGCAGAAAAAGTCCCTCAATCGGTTCGCCGAAAAGCTGCTCGGCCAGTTGCACCACTCGCCCGGCATATTGGATCACCTGCACCGTCTCGATCCCGGAGAGTTCGTCGAAAAACCATCCGCAGCTCGTGTACATGAGCATGGCGTGACGCTGCAGTTCCATGAGCTTCCATACCGTCACCTCCTCTTGAGCCGAGAGCGGCCGCCGGAAATGCTCCAGGCCAAAGCGCTCGCGGGCTTCCGGCGTGCGCTCCAGGATCACATGGATGTAGCTGTCGCGCGCCGCCCAGGGATCCTTCAGCAGCTTCGAACCCAGCGCCTCAAAACACGGATTCACCGTGTCGCGCAGCCAGTTCAGCGCTTCCCGCAGCGGCTGCCGCCATTGCTGGCTCCAGCCCAGCCGCCCCGAGTTGCAGCCGCAATCGCTGCGCCACCGCTCAATGCCGTGCATGCAGCTCCACGACGTGTTCTCGTGGATCCGCGCTTCCCAATCCGGCGGATTGTTTTCGAGAAATTCCCCGTAATTGGTGATGGTGGCGAGATGATGCTTCTCGATGTAATCGAGCGCATAGGCAAGCGCCATTTCACCATGCTTGTGATGGTGGCCGTAGGTTTCTCCATCGGTCGCGATGTGCATCAACTGCGGCCAGTCGCGCGCGCTCGAAAAACCGCTGAGCAAGCGTCTGGCGAACTTCTCGCCATTGTCCAGCAGCCCTTCGAACGCCACCGCCTGCGAAACCGGCCCGTCGTAAAAGAACACGCTGATCGTCGCGCCACCCGCGGTCGCCAGCAGATAGGGCCGCGTCGGATCCACCGAAATTCCGTTCAGCTCCTGCCATTCGTCGCCATCGAGCGGCCGCACCGCCTTCGCCTGATGCGGCGCCAGAATCGCAAACTTCACGCCCGCCTGCGCCAGCAGGTCGAGCGTCTCCAGATCCACGGCGGTTTCCGGCAGCCACATGGCTTCCGGCATCCTGCCGAAACGGCTCACGAAATCGTCGATCCCCCAGCGGATCTGCGTTTTCTTGTCGCGGCTGTTGGCGAGTGGCAGAATCATGTGGTTATAAGCCTGCGCCACCGCCGAGCCATGTCCGGAAAACCGCCTCCGGCTCTGTTTGTCCGCTTCCAGAATTCCGCGATACGTTTCCGGTACATGCTCGGCGATCCAGGAAAGCAATGTTGGGCCGAAATTGAAGCTGATCCGGGCGTAGTTATTGACGATCCGCGCAATGTAGCGGTCGGGTTCCAGAATGCGTGCGGCGAGATTGGGCGAATAGCACTCAACCGCTATGCGCTCGTTCCAGTCATGGTACGGATAGGCGGAATCCTGCAGCTCGATCTGTTCCAGCCACGGATTCTCCCGCGGCGGCTGATAGAAATGACAATGAATACAGAGATGTTTCATCGCTGCGCGTATGCACGCACTAGTAAGGATGCCAATATCCCGGTGCATGCTGCAACTCTGACGCTTCGTGGCGCACGCACTCGTGCGTGCCGCGTCGACATCTTGTCGACGCCTGGCGGCGCTTCGGCTTCGCTGCTCTGTATCGCGCTTCGCATCGCCGTCTATTGCGCAATCCGCGCCAGTGTGCTATAAAACTCGGGAAACGAAACCGAGGCGGCCCCGGCATCACGCATGGAGCACTCGCCGTCGGCCGCAAGCGCCGCCACGCAAAAGGCCATGGCAATGCGATGGTCCCCGTGCGAATCGAGCTCGGCGGCATGGAATCGCTGTTTGCCGGGAACCTCGATCGAGTCCCTGGTCGTATGCACCTCAACGCCCATCGCGCGAAGGTTTTGCGCAATGGTTTCGATACGGTCCGTCTCCTTCACGCGAAGCTCGCCTGCATTGCGGACCGTAAGTCCCTCTTCGCTCGCCGCCCCCAGCACAGCCAATACCGGAATTTCGTCGATCACCGCGGCCGTAGTTGCGCCCTCGACCGTGCCTCCGCGCATCCGCGAACTCCTCACCTCCAGCGTACCGATCAATTCTCCGTTGACCTGCTCAATCTGAAGCAATTTAATGCGCGCGCCCATCCCGCGCAGCACATCGAGCAGCGCCGTGCGCGTGGGATTCAGACCGACATTGGCGATGGTCAGTTCGGCATCGCGAACCATCAGCGCGGCCACGATAAAGAACGCCGCCGAAGAGATGTCGCCGGGAACCACCAAGTCTTTCGCGGCTAAGGGCACGCCCCCGCGCACGCGCGCAAGCCGCGGCTCGATGACCATCTCGGCGCCGAGCTCCCGCAAAGCAATTTCAGTATGATCGCGCGTCCGCACCGGCTCTCTCACTTCGGTCTCGCCTTCGGCATACAAACCCGCAAGCAGCACGCAACTCTTCACCTGCGCGCTGGCCACCGGCGGCTCATAGGCGATGCCATGCAAACGCGATGGGTGGATCGCAAGCGGCGGAAATTGCCCGTCAACCGCCTCAATCCGCCCGCCCATTTCCGCCAGCGGCGTCATGATCCGCTTCATCGGCCGTTTGGACAAGGACTCGTCGCCGCCGATGCGGCTCGTGAACGGCTGCGCCGCGAGAATGCCCGACAGCATCCGGATCGTCGAGCCCGAATTGCCCGCATCCATCTCTTGGGCAGGCTCGCGCAGTCCGTGCAAACCTTTGCCGTGTACCGTAAGGACGCGCCGCCCATCGTCTTCCGTGAATTCGTGCGCGATTCCCAGCCGCTCCATGCAGCTCAGCGTCGATTGGCAATCGGCGCCAGTCGAGTAGTTATAGATGTGCGAATCTCCCTCGGCGATGGAGGTGAGCATCGCGTAGCGGTGAGAAATCGATTTATCGCCCGGAACCTGCACGAAACCGCGAAGGCCCCGCGCTGGCGAAATGCGCTCCGTCATGGAAATCGTATTGTAGCGATTCATCGCGGTAGACGAGCGCATCCAAGCGCTCACGCACTGCGTAGAACTACTCTCGCAGATGCACCAGGACAACCAACGCCGTTATGAACGCATGTTCGAAAGGCTTGGCGCAAGGGAGCATTAGCGTCCCCCAAGGCGGGCTAACCGCCGCGATGCCTCGCTTACGCTTCGCCCGCCGGCGAGGTGGAAAACCTACGTATGCGCGTCGTAGAGTTGTTCTGGTATAAGAGCTAAAGGAAATTTACCTGCAAAACGAGCTGGTAACAAAGCCGCTCTACTTAGCAGAAGGTAGAAGCGGTAATGGTAAAAACATCTCTTGTTTTGGCAGGTCTCGCGTCTGTATTTTTACTGCCGGCGTCGAGCCAATGCTCAACCCTGTTCAGCGAAAATTTTAACGAGCTAACCCCTTCTCTCGCGGCGACGTCCGTGGGCGGCTTCAGTGCGATTAACGGCAGCGCCTCTGCCATGGTGCCGGAACCGGAG
Organism: Bryobacteraceae bacterium; assembly: GCA_050746645.1. Lineage (GTDB taxonomy): Bacteria > Acidobacteriota > Terriglobia > Bryobacterales > Bryobacteraceae > Bog-105. Next base: position 8,485 of record JBOGMI010000993.1, read on the forward strand.
GGCTGGGGTCTCATGCTACTTGCCTTCGCAGTTGTTGGCGGCGGACGGCTGCTGCAGAAGAAATTCACGGGCCGCCCCTAACACAGGCGTGGCTGGTGGGGATTGCCGGGAACTGTCCCCATCGGAACCCGGCCGGACAGGGGCTCTGGGTTAAGCTTTATGAGGGTCTCAAAACATAACGACAAAACACCATTACTCTTGCTGGAGCAGCCGGCTGATTCTGGTTCTCTGCTCGGCATCCTTTCTTTTCGCCGGCCCAAGGCCTGAGCCTGCGGACACGGTGCATGCCGGCTGGCGGGCTTTTGGCGGTGCGCCGGATTCCGCCCAGTATTCCTCACTGGCGCAGATCAATCGCTCCAACGTATCTCAATTAAAAATCGCCTGGAGTTATCCCACCGGAGATACCCATCGATACTTCTTCAATCCACTGGTGGCGCACGGGATCATGTATGTCCTGGCCAAAGATGACTCCCTCGTGGCGCTCGACGCCGCCACCGGCAAACAGCTTTGGGTGCATCCGACCGGTCCTTATACTACGAAGCTAATTGTGGATCGCGGTATTAACTATTGGCAAAGCAAAGATGGGAAACAACGGCGCCTGTTCTTCGCCAGAGATAACCGGCTATACGCGATCGATGCCCGGACTGGAAAGACGATTCCTTCCTTCGGACGGGACGGCTCTGTCGATCTGCGGAAAGGCCTGGGCAGAGATCCGAAGACCTTAGCACTGGTACAGTCCCTGTCTCCCGGCCGCGTATTTGAAAATCTGCTTATTCTTGGTTCGGCGACCAACCAGGGATACGGCTCAGGGCCGGGCGACATTCGCGCCTACGACGTCCACAGCGGGAGGCTGGTGTGGAGCTTTCATACGGTTCCGCACCCGGGCGAGCTCGGCTATGATACCTGGCCGAAGAATGCCTGGAAGACTGTCGGCGGAGTCAACTGCTGGACGGAAATGTCGATAGATGCGAAGCGCGGGATCGTTTATGTGCCGACGGCGAGCCCGAAGTACAACTTCTACGGCGCGGATCGCAAAGGCAAAGATCTTTTTGGCGACAGCCTGCTCGCGCTGGATGCCCGAACCGGCAAGCTGCTCTGGTACTTCCAGATGGTCCATCACGACATTTGGGACTACGATAATGCGACCGCCCCGAAACTCCTCACCGTGCGGCACAACGGCAAAACGGTCGATGCCATAGCGCAACCGAGCAAGACGGGATTTCTTTGGGTGTTTAACCGGCTGACCGGCAAGCCGCTATGGCCGGTAAAGGAGCGCCCTGTACCGGCTTCGGACGTTCCCGGCGAGCAAACCTGGCCCACGCAACCTTACCCGGTTAAGCCTGCGCCTTTTTCCCGGCAGCAATTCACTGAAAAGGATTTGAGCCCGTATCTGAGCACCGCCGAACGTGCGCACTTCCGCAAAGAGCTGCAAGACGCTCGCAACCAAGGCCTCTTTACTCCGCCGGGGCTGCGCAATACGGTGGAGATGCCAGGCAACAACGGCGGCGCAAACTGGGGCGGCGCGGCGGTGGACCCGCGGAGTGGAATGCTGTACGTGGTTTCGAAAGACCTTCCCTGCATGCTCAAGCTGACGCCGGATAAAGGAAACCCGAGGCACTTGGAGAGCGGGTTCGGTTTCATGTTCACCCGTTCCGGCCTGTCTCCCATCGCACCGCCTTGGACTTCCCTCACTGCCTACAATTTGAATACCGGCGCGATCAAGTGGAAGGTCCCGCTCGGCGATGTGCCCGAGTTGGCGGCGAAGGGCATCACGAACACCGGCTCCATGTATCCCAAAACGGGCCCCGTGGTTACCGCAGGCGGCTTGATCTTTGCCGGAACCCGCGACGGGAAAGTGCGGGCGCTCGATGTAAGAAGCGGGAAGGTAGTTTGGGAGAAGCAACTCTCATCGCCCGTCGAAGGCATCCCCGCGGTGTACGAGAGCCATGGGCGGGAATATATCGTGTTTTGCGCGGCCGCTTCCTCATCCCCACGCGCCAAAGCACCGGTCATTGCGCACGGCGCTTACGTGACTTTCGCCTTGCCTGTCAGTCCGGGCAAAGTTCCTTCAGCGGGATTGGCGGCGGCAGTCCGCTGATGTGACTGTCCGTTCACTTTGTTCGTTAAAGGTTTGCCCACGGACAACGTACATACTATTGCCCGCGGACAAACGAGTAAGCGGGCCTATCCGGGATTACTCTTGGTGAATGTTAGTGACGTGGATTGTGTTGCTTGACGGATTCAGGCTTCCCGTGACGTCCACCTTTTTACCGTCGTATTTTTGCGCGTCTTTCTGATCATCCAGAAAGTGGCCGGATAGCGCGCCCTGAGGCGTTTTGCCTGTAACCAGGGCGTATTTTCCGTCGTGGAGTTTCATAATTGTGCCCACGTATTTTGAATGTTGCTGTGTGGGCTGTTGTTGTTGATCCTGCTGCTGGGTGTTGTTCTGGCTCTGAGCGCGCAGAGCGGGACTCAGAAGACAAAATGCTCCTGCGAAAACGACCACCGGCAATCCTCGCAGAATGTTGTTGCTTTTCATCATTGTCTCTCCTTCTCGTTAAGTTTTATTCACCCTTCTCCCCCTAGATGCCGCGCGCCCCAATAGTTGGTCGAGAAAATCAGCGACGTAAGTTCCTAATTCGGGGCGTGCACGACTGGTTCACTTAACGCCTGATGCTCAAAGCTGGGTCGGCGCCGACCGCTCCCTCGGTGCGGCTCTGTAAGTATCTGAAACTAGGCGATGCCGATTCTGAACCGCGCGCGCAAGCGAGCGGTTTTTGGCACTTTTCAGGAGGGTCCTAACGAAGCGAAGGTCGTCCCGGCCGCTCGCTCGCGCTCGTCGCGCTATTCCAGCGGATATTGCTTCACCGCAACGTTATCGTTTTCGTCGAATACGCGCACCGCGGCGATTTGCCCGGCTTTGCCCGTCAGTTCGTAATTCAGTTCTCGCGCATCGCTCACTTTGCCCAATGGCGCGAGCCGTTTCCACGGCCCTCCATCGATCGAATATTCCGCCTTAACCACCCAGCTCAGCGCGTCTTTCGCGGTCAGCTTTAACGTACGATTGCTGCCGTTCTTGACCATTGAATCGAGCCTCCAAACCGGCGGTGTGTTGTCGATCACGAATACGCCGCTCGCGAGCGACGAATGCAGCGCGGTTTGCGGCGTGTTCGCCGGAGCATCGCTCGCGGTCACCCGCGCCACATATTTTCCATCGGGCAGTGTATCGGTATCGAACGAATAATGTCCGTCGCGAATACGGGCCTTCAGCAGCCGCCAATAAGAGGTCTTCGGGCTCCGCGATTGAATCTCGACTTTATACAGCATCGGATCGCCGTTGGCATCGCTCGCCGACCAGCGCAACGTCAGGTATCCCTTGCGATACTGCAGCACTTCCGCGCCGGGCGTTTCCACGTCTGCCGCCGGCGTTGCCGGGGACGTCTGCTGTCCCATCGCCGGAAGCGTCACACTGGCCGGCGATCCCGACGGCTCCTTTGCTTCTTCGCTCGTGCTTCCCGGCGCTTCGCGGTAATTGTAGGGTCCAATCTGGACCGCGCGCACTCTCGGCGCGATATTTTTCGGCAAGTAAGCCACGTCCACGGCCGATAGTTGGGGGGAATCCGCCGCGCCGCACGCCAGCTTCAGGCGGTATTGCAGAAAGCGCGCCGGCGGCGATTCGATCTGTCCCCCATCGCTGCTCACCGCCACTTTACTCCACGCGCTCCAACGGTTTTGCGGATTGCTCGTATTGCCGCTGCGCGTCTCCACCCCGATGGCTCCTCCGCGCAGATCCGCGACGAGATGAAGTTTGCCCCAATACGAAAAGCCATGCGCGTCGAACGCCTGGCTGGTAACGGTTCCCGTCTGCGCCAGCCCCGGCCCGATCGCATACACATTTCCTACATTCCCGGTAGCCGCGTACACTACGCCGTCCTTGCCCTGCAAAAACGCGGTTACTTGCGACGGCGGCGCGTTCAGCAGCCGCGTCGAAAGGTGATCGGAATCCACCCGATAGATGAGGCCTTTATTACCCGTCCCGAGCAGCGGCCGTCCCTCCTTGTCGAAGGCGATCGCATAAATCAAAGCGCTCGACGATTTCCAGATGCGCTCGGCGTAACCATCGCTCCCGATCCGATACAAATTCGATCCGCCGCTTAGTTCGGCGTGCAGGATGCGCGCCTGTATCGTCCGCCGCGCGGGAATGGTGACTGTTTGCACGCCTGTGTGGGAAGGGACCGGGGGTTTTGACAGCAGCGCCAAGACGCGGTTCGCCGGCGCTGGCGCGTTTTTATTCCCCACCGCCGCCGCATAAATCTCCCCTTCGTGTTCGGCCACCGCCGTTACTTCGCGCTTATCGGTCTGATACAGCACAAACCCTTTGCCCTGCGGGTTCACGCGCATCACCAGCCCACTCGGCTCCGTGCCCACGATCACATTGCCCGCCGGGTCCACGATCATCGAGCGCGCGTGCGTCTCGCCGGTATCGAAAAAAACCGAACCCTTGCCGTCCGGCGTAACTTTGTAAATCAGCCCCGCGTCGCCGGTCGCCACGAACAAGTTGCCCGCGCGATCGAAGGCCATGGCCCAAATATATTTCGCCTTGGGTTCAAAAAACAGATGCGGCTTGCCGTCCGGGCCGATGCGATAAATCTTCGCGTTCGGATCCACCGCCGCATAGACGCGATCCTCGGCATCCACCGCCAGCGCGTGCACTTCCAGGCCGGTCAGCTCGGCGAAGGTTCTGGGCTTGCCGCCGGGCGCCAGCGCGATCACCTTCGCCGTCGCGGCGGTCGGAGCGCCCCCGCCGTAATACAGCGTGCCCTTCGAATCTTGCGCCACCGCCCAAAGATAAGGCACGTTGGTGCTGTCCAGTTCCTTGAAAACCGGCGCCAGCGTGACTTGCCCGTCGCTGCGCACCGATACTTCGTGCAAAATGCCGTGCTCAAAGTCCGATGCTTCCGCCTGCTCCCATACCTGCGTCTCAACAGCAAAACAGAGGGTCGCGGACGCCGCCAGGAGAGCGAATGCGCCGGCCCGAAAGCGCCCCGAATGAATATTCATGTGAAATGTTTCAGTTTACGTAAATTTTGAGCGAATAGCTCCCGGTGACCACCGTGTCGAAGGGAATGGAAGCTTCCTGGTGCGTGCTCTCGGGCGTGCTCACAAATTCGTGATTCACGACCCTCCCGGCCTGCATTACATTCAGCATCGAGGCCGGCACGTTCGGAAGCACCTTCTCGTCCGAATACACCGTCGGCTGCGATTCGATCAGCGAAACGTAGAGCCGGTTGTTGCTTCGCTCTTCGTTCAGCATGGCGATCGTCTGCGGAATGTCGTCCACGCGGTTCAGGGAACCGGCAATGGTTTGAAACCGGTTGAGAGTCGCGGCATCGCTGAACAGAATTTCGTGCGCGCCGTGCGCCAGCCCCTCGGGAATCTTCACCTTCACGGTGCGCTCCATGAGCTCGCCGTGATACGGCTGAAGGAACACTTTTACCGGCACCGTCGTTCCCGCCGCCACTCGGTTGTTCGCGATCCAGGCGGATTCAATCTGTGCCGTGCGCCGCTCCGGCAGCAGATCCACTGTCACGTTCACCGCATCCAGTTTCGGCAGCTTGTTCGAGGCGGCAAACAGCCGGTTGAACTTATCGCCCCACCAGCCCGCCAGCAGCATGGGCGTCGGAATCCGGTTTCCCACCGGCGCCTGCATCGTCGTCAGTTCCACGCGCTGGTGATCGGCAAGATCCAGCTCGCCGTGCAAACGGTAAGTCGCCTGCTCGGAAAAATCGTTCAGATTCGAAAGCGAGTTGAACAGGGTCGCCATCATCAGATAAGGCGTCCATTTCTGATTCACAAACACGTTGAAGTGAAAATCCTGCGTCTTCTCAAGCGTGTTGCCGGCATTGAATGAGCGCACATGCAGTGTGACCGGAATCATGTCCGCCGTCTGGCCCAGCACGCCTTCGATCCCGCTATGCCGATCCTGCCGCAGCGCTCCCACCACCTCCGAAGCGTTTCCCATCTTCGTCGGCCGGTAGGAAGAGGCCAGCGTGGTGATGATATTTTCCTTCGCGATCGGCATGTCCACCGGACCCAGGTTGAACATAGGGTGTCCGAAAGCGAGCACGCGTTTACCGTCGTTATAGGTCACCGTGCCCGCGGCGGTCATGGCCATGTCGCCGGAGACCAGCACCGCGGCAATGCTCTGCCCCGGCTGCAGCGCCGTGCGCCAATCTTTCGCCGGCTTCGGAGAATCGAGCGCCCCGCCGGCGCCGCCCTGCGAAACCGTCAAACCAAGCTGGTTGAAAACCGGCGCGAACCGGTCGACTGCTTGCGGACTGAATCCCGACAGGGTGATGGGCGTGGCGATGGCAGTAAGCATCGGCGCTTCGGCCGCACTTTGGGGAAGCCCGCCCGCCTCCATCACACGCGCCGCCAGACCGCCGGGCAGTTGCCATCCCGCGCTCGCTTCCTGAACCTTATCCGGCGTGCGGCTGTTAGCCGGCCTCGTCGTATCGAATTCGTTCACATCCAGCATCAACTGAATCGGCGTGATGCCGCAGATCGCATCGGGAGAAAACGTGCTCAGCCGCAGCGAAATCGCGCCCACTAATTTGCCATCGATATAAACCGGGCTGCCGCTCATTCCAGCCGCCACGTTGGTGCGCGCGGCCTCGCCCCCGAGCTTCGCAATAACGATGTCCTGCTTCGGCCCCCAGGCGTTCTTCCAGATCCCTATGATCGTCACCGGCATCGCCTGCGGTTTGGTTCCTTGAAAGACTGTCCACGCCACGCCTTTCATCCCGGGCTTCAGCGCGCTCTCGGGAAACAGGGCCGGTTGGCCCGTCTTCGGCGGCACGGTCATGTTGGGGACGCCCCGCTGCGCTCCGAAAGCAAGCAAACAGCAGGAGAGAAACAGGGAGCTAATCAGCGCTCGTGGGAGCATGCAAAACCTTCTATTGAATCAAATCGGGAACGCTCACATTATCCCGCAACAAGTGCGAGATGCGCAGCCCTTATTCCATTCGCGAGAGTTTGGGAGAGGCCGGGGTAAACTGGTAGAGGCTTCCCAGGGTTTTAGAGGAAGCGGGAGACAGGTTCAATATGATGCGCAAATTCCTGCTTTTTGGTACTGTATTCTGCTTTTCCGCGGCATTTGGAGTTCCTGCCGCGAACGCCGCCACAAAGGGCAATGCGGCCAAGGGTAAACAGCTTGTGACCTCGCACTGCGCCATCTGCCACAACACCACCACGACCGGAACCAAAATGGGTCCCTCACTCAAAGGCCTGTTCAAGACGAAGAAGATGGTGACCGGCAAGCCCACGAACGACAAGAACGTGCTCGCCCAGATCAATCACGGCGGTGGCGGCATGCCCGCCTTCGGCGACCAGTTCACTTCCCAGCAAAAACAGGACATCCTCGCCTATCTGCACACGCTGTAAGATCTTCCGCTCCCGGTGAGCGACGAGCTTGCATATCAGAACCCTGAGCGTCAGCGAGGGGCTCTGGTAGATTGAATAAAGTTCGACTAGTGTCCCCATCGTCTAGCCCGGCCTAGGACACCGCCCTTTCACGGCGATAACAGGGGTTCGAATCCCCTTGGGGACGCCACAA
>JBOGMI010000994.1:0-5398 GCA_050746645.1 Bryobacteraceae bacterium
GCCCCGCGATCGCGAGGCCCACCACATCCAGATTGCCGGGGACACCGGCTCGGGTAAATCCACGCTTGTGCGGGAGATCCTTTATCAGATCGAACAACGCGGCGAGGTCGCGATTGTCTTCGATCCCGACCGCGAATACATTACCGAGTTCTTCAACGAGGGCCGTGGCGACTGGGTGCTCAATCCCAAGGACGAGCGCTGCCCCTACTGGCCCATCGGAGCCGAGGCGGACGACGAGGCCGAGGCCACGCCGGTGGCACTCGGGTTATTTCCCGACCAACCGACCCGGCAGCAGTTTTTCCTCTCGCACACGCGCGCGATCTTCGCCTATCTGCTGGCCACCTACCGGCCCACCGTGAAGGAGTTGGCCTGGTGGATGGCGCACCCGGAGGAGATCGATAAGCAGGTGGTCGGGACCGAGCACGCTCACACGCTGACCCAGAATGCGGCGCCGCAGCGCGCCGGTATTCTGGGAAGCCTGAACGAAGCAGGGAAGCCGCTGCGCATGATGCCCGCGCAGCCGCCCACGCCCTCCGATGACCGGCGCGTCTGGACCGTGCGCGAATGGGCGGAGAAGCGCCGCGGTTGGATCTTTATTACCTCGACGCCCGATACCATCGATGCCCTCCGGCCGCTGCAAAGCCTGTGGCTCGACATGCTGATTCTGAAGCTGCAGGCATACGCGACACGGCCCGGCCAGGCGCGCGTGTGGATGGTGCTCGACGAACTCGCGTCGCTCAATGCGCTACCGCAGTTGCATAGCGCTTTGACCAAGCAGCGGAAATCCGATAACCCCATCGTGCTCGGGTTCCAGGGCATGAGCCAGCTCGATGCGTTGTACGGGAAAAGAGCCGAGACGATTTTGAGCCAGGCCTTCACCAATATCGTGCTGCGCACGAGGGAGTCGCGTGCGGCGAAGCACCTGAGCGAGCTGATGGGGAAAGCGCAGTTGGAGCGCATTCGGGAGAGCCACCCGGCGCAGCTCTTCGAGCGGCATCACCGGTCGTATTCGACCGAACGGGTGATCGATCCCGTGGTCATGGAATCGGAAATCCAGACGCTCGACGATCTACACGGCTACTTCGTCCAGCAGGACAAAATCGTCGCGATCAGCTTCCATCCGAGGCCGAAGCGCAGGCGCGCGAAGGATCTCGTCGAGCGGATCATTCCGCCGGTCGAGGCCCGGCTGGTTGCGCCGGAAATAACGGAGGATCCCAAACCCCCAGCGCCGCCCCGAGCGGCGCGCCACGCACGCAAAAAAGCCGCGCCGCAAACGGTGCAGACCGAGATGGGAATGGACATTTTCGGCTAACGTTCTATGCTCGATATCTCGAAACCGCTCACGAGCGGCAAAGTGCAAAGCTACTACCGTTCCGAGTATTCCGCCGCGTCGAATTCCTACTTCACGCAAGGCGGCACGTTGCGCGGCGAGTGGCATGGCCAGCTCTCCGGCGTGCTGAATTTGTCGGGTGAAGTCAAGGCGGAGGCCTTCGACCGTTTGTCCGAAGGCCAGCACCCGCAAACCCGCGAGCAGCTCGTCCGGCACCGGGAAACGATCAAAACCCGGGCCGGCGACGAAGTGGGCCACCGGGCCGGCTGGGATCTCACATTTAACGCTCCCAAGACCGTGAGCCTGACGGCTCTGGTCGGCGAGGATGAGCGCGTGCGCGCGGCGCACCGCCAAGCGGTCCGCACGGCGCTCGATGCTACCGAAAAATATGTTCAGGCACGCATGGGCGGAACCAACCCTGCCGAGACCACTGGCAAATGGATCGCCGCCACGTTCGAGCACGATACCGCCCGGCCGGTGGACGGCTACCCGGCGCCGCATCTGCACACGCATGTGGTCGTCTTCAACCTGACCGAGGATGCCACCGGCCAGGCACGCTCGTTGCAGCCTTACGAGTTGTTCAAGATCCAGTCGATGTCCACCGCGGTCTATCAGAACGAGCTCGAGTACCGGCTGCGGCAGCTTGGTTACGAGATCACGCGGGGGGCGAATCACGCGCCCGATATCAAAGGTTATTCTGCCGAGTATCTTGCGGCGGAGAGCCAGCGTTCGGCGCAGATCTACGGCGAGATGGAAGAACGCGGCCAAACCGGCCGCGAGCAGCGCGTGCAATTGGCGCATCACAACCGCGACGAAAAATTGAAGCTCGCGCCGGACGAGCTGCGGGCCTTGCATAAACGGAGCGCCGAAGAGTTCGGGAACCAGCCCGCGCGTCTCGTGGCCGAAGCTGCCGTGCGGCATCGCCGCGAAGTATCGGAAGAGAAAGCCCAGAGCCGGGCACAATCTGCAGTGTCCTTTGCACGCGACCGATTATCCGAGCGCAGCGCGGTGTTCGAGCATTTCGAAACGATTCGCGATGCGCTCCGGCACACGCAAGGAAAAGCGCGGCTGGCCGATATCGAGGCGGAGCTGGGACGGCAGCACGAGCAGGGAAGATTCCTGCAGGTGGATCATATCCGGCCCCATTCGCCGGGGGCGCGCTACACCACGCCCGAGCTGGTGGCGATGGAGCGCGAAACCATCGAGCGCGTGCGCGCGGCGCAGCAACGAGCGCGACCTATGGCCGGCATCGATTATGCCGTCGTGATGAGCCGCTGCGGCGACCGATTGAACGAAGATCAGCGGCGGCTAGTCTATGAGGCGCTAACCACCCGCGATCAAATCTTCGGGATTCAGGGCGGCGCCGGGACCGGCAAAACGACCGCGCTCCGCGCGGTGCGCGAGCTTGCCGAAGAGCACGGCTACCAAACAGTCGGCCTCGGACCCACGTCTAAGGCGGCCAAAGTATTAAAAGAAGCCGGGATGGAAGCGGAGACGATGCAAGCGTATTTAACACGAGGACGGCAAGCGCAGGAAGGTTCCCGGCCGCGGCTGTTTTTTGTGGACGAATCGAGCCTCGCCTCCAGCAAGCAAATGCGCGATTTCCTGCAAACCCTTCAACCGCAGGATCGCGTACTCTTGATCGGCGATACGCGCCAGCATCAGTCGATTGAGGCGGGACGGATCTTCGAGGAATTGCAGCAAGCTGGGATGCAGGTTTCGACATTGAACAAGATTGTGCGGCAGAAAGACGAGAGCTTAAAGCAAGTCGTTGAGGCGATGGCGGCCGGCAGAGTCGCCGATGGCGTGGACTTGCTCATCGAGCAGAAACGGGTCCACGAAATCGGGCACCGCGAAGAGCGCTTCGAAGCCATCGCCCGCGCCTATACGGCCGCCCCCGAAGGAACGCTCGTGGTTGCCCCTGATAACCAGTCGCGCCAGGAGTTGAACGCGGCGATCCGCGCGGAACTGCGCCAGGCCGGCCAGCTCGCCGCGGATGCGTATCGGATGCCGATCCTGGTGAACCGCCAGGAGATCACCGGAGCCGACCGGGGCGTCGCAACCTCCTACCGCACGGGCGATATCGTCCGCTATCTCCGGGGCAGCGAGGCGCTGGGAATCGAAGCCAAGAGCTACGCGACGGTGATCGATGCGGACGGCGAGCAGAACCGGGTTACGGTGAAAAAAGCCAATGGCCAGTTCGTCGCCTACGATCCGGCGCGGCTGCGCGGTGTCACCCTCTATGAGCCGCAGATCCGGGCTTTCGCCGAAGGCGAGCGGGTGCAGTTCACGAGCCCCTGGAAAGAGCAGGGCGTGAGCAACCGCGATCTCGGCACGATTACGCAGCTTGACGAAAATGGCAACGTTCGTGTGAAACTGGACGGCTCCGACCGGACCGTAACCTGGAATCTGAACAGCAACCAGCATCTCGACTATGCCTATGCGATGACTTCCCATTCGTCTCAAGGCGCAACGGTCGATCGGGTCCTGATTCACGTGGATACCGCCGACAGCCGCACGCGAGCGTTGGTGAACGACACGCTCGCCTATGTCGCGACTTCCCGGCCGCGCTACGATGCCCAGATTTTCACGGACGATGCCGGCCAGCTCGGAAAGGCGCTTTCCCGCAGCCACGAAAACGCCACTGCGCTTCGGCCGGAGCAGATCCAAAGCTACGCGATGGGAATGTAGCAAATGCCGCTCAAGCCATCCTCCCGTTTCTGCAAGCCAGATGTCTTTCTAAACAACGATCCAGAAGGTAAGAAACATCTCTATGCGTTTATTTTCCATTCACTCTTTCTTTGCAGCGCTTGCCAAGCTTTCGGCTTAGTCACTTTCCTCCATGCGCACCTTTCGGCACATTGGAACGAGACGGGCCGACCGCTGTTCCTATCGCGATCACTGTTGAATCCAGTTTTCAGAGCGAAAACCCAAGTAGAACTTCCACCTGATTCTGGACAGTCGGTGGCCCAGCAGCGCTGTGATCGCGGGCCCAGCGCAGATAGCGGACCTCGGGTGCAATAGTGAGTTTCCAGGCGTGAATCGCGACGCCTCCTCCTACCGTGAACCCGTGCGTTGAGGGATTTGTGCCGTTTAAATTGCCGGAACTACGGAAAACCGGCCCGGCTTCGAGGAACGGTTTCAGCCGGGATTGTGAGAAGTGGTATTTCGCCATCACCGGAAATTCCCAGGTGACGACCGGTGATGGCGAGACGCTGTTCAGAGTTTCATTTGGATCGAGAATGGCCGCGGAGGTGTATTCCAATTCGTGGTACAGGGCGTCGGCTTCGACTGAGAAGTGTAAGGGCAGGCCCACCTCCAACATTCCGCCGACGATAAAGCGCTTCGGAGTTGAATAATCGACCAAAGCTGGAGAAGGAGGGCCGCCAGGGAAAAGAGGGGGCTGCGGCGGGAAATACCGCTTTTGAAAATCCTGCGTTAGGCTTGCTCCCGCGATAATACCGAACGAAACCGGTCGGCCAATGGCAGAGCCGGAAAGCGCCAGGATGGCTATTACAAGAGCAGTAGTCGAAAATCTCATAAGTGAACCTAAGTTATGCGGGATGCCCGTAACTCAGTACGGTGTTTATCGGCTTGTAACCCTAAATTTCTTAGAGCCGCGTATTCCAATGCAAGCACAGAGACGAACATCATTAGCACTTCGCTGTCGCCCAGATTATGTTCGAACAACCCGCCCACCAAAATCCCGATGGTGACAGCCATCGCTCCATGCAGCATGAACAGGAGGTCCGACCTCGCCCTGCCCGCACGGCATATACCTCTGAGGCAGTCCCACATCGCCCAGCCGATAAACCATAAAACGAAGATCAGAGAGGGGATGCCCGACTCGGCGGCGTACTGAATGTAAAAGTTGTGCAGATGGCCGTAGAAGCCCGGAGGCAGGGGACGCTCAATATCGGCGGGTATGTAGGAGTCGAATTGCCGACTGATCTGTCCGGGTCCCACACCGAACCACGGGTGCGCTTTGGCCATCTGAATACCAGTCTTGTATACGACAATCCGAAACCGGTTCGAGTCAATGTCTCCATGCGGCGACACGATCGACTC
>JBOGMI010000995.1:0-3081 GCA_050746645.1 Bryobacteraceae bacterium
GGCAGGTGTGGTTTCGTACCTGCGGGATCTGGCGCCCGATTCCCGGTTTTATGGCTGTGCGGGGCCGAAGCTGCGCGGGGCCGGAGCCGAGGCCGTGGTGGACGCGGCGAACCTTTCGGTGGTGGGGTTGGCGGAAGTTGTCGGACACCTGCCACGGATCTACGGCGAATACCGGAAGCTGGTGCGGCTGGCTCGGAAGCGGCGGCCGGACGCGGCGCTTCTGGTGGACAATCCGGATTTTCACTTGCGCCTGGCGCGCCATCTGCATCGAATGAATATCCCGGTGTTTTATTTGGTGGCGCCGCAGGCTTGGGCATGGCGCGAAGGGCGGGTGCGGGCGATCCGGCAAAGCACGAAAAAGCTGTTTTGTTTGTTTCCCTTTGAAGAAGGCTGGTTCCGCAAGCGGGGCGTGGACGCAACCTATATAGGACATCCGCTGGCGGCGATGGCGCGCCCGAGCTGCTCGCGGGCGGAGTTTTTTCGCAAGCACGGATTGGGCGAGGCGCAACCGACAATCGTGCTGCTGCCGGGCAGCCGGATGGGCGAAGCGCGGCGGCACTTGCCGTATCTGCTGGAAGCCGTGGCGGCGCTGCGGAGGAAGTTGCCGTTTGCGGCGGTGCTTGCAACCCCGGAAGGTTTCGGGACCAAGGCGGCATTGGCGAACTTTCGGGAACGGATTTCGGCGCTATCCATCCAAGTAATTGAAAATGAGACCTGGGACGCGATCGCGCACGCGGATGTGGCGCTGGCGGCCAGCGGCACGGTGACGATTGAGGCTGCGGTGCTGGGGACTCCGATGGTCACGTTCTACCGCGTGAATCCGTTAAGCTGGCGGCTCGGACGGCGATTGGTCAAGGTTCCTTTTCTATCCATGGTGAATCTGGCGGCGGGAAGCGAGATTGTTCCCGAACTGATGCAAGACGAAATGACACCCGCGAATCTGGCGGCGGCGGCTGAACAGCTTTTGACAAATCCGGAGCGCGCCGCGCGGATGAAGGCCGATCTGGCGCGGGTGCGCGAATCGCTCACGTGCGCAGGCGATCCGCTGCGGCGGGCGGCGGAGCTGACGATGGCGGCGCTGGAGCGTCGTTCGATCCAGGAGAAAATGGGGACATATGCGCGGCACTAGCAGGTGGATGATTCTCTTGGCGGTTTCCGCGGCGGCGCTGATGGCACAGCCGCCGGCGCCGAACCTCGAAGTTCAAAAATACGCCATTACCGCGAATATCAATCCGCGCACGCAGCAGATCTCGGCGACCGCGCAGATCGATTTCACGCCGAACGATACGATCTCGCAAGCCACTTTCGAATTGAACAACGCACTCGCGGTAACCAAGGTGACCGACGGAAGCGGGCAGTCGCTCGCCGATTCGCGCAACGTGAAGAACTTCACCATCACGGTTTCCTTCCCGCAGCCGCTGGTGAAAAATCAGCCCTCGCAAGTTGCGGTCACTTACCAGGGCAAGCTGACCGGAGATCAGGATTCGCCGGTGAACGGAATCCGCTTCGCCGCGCTGCATCCCGGCTATGGATATCTGCTCTACCCGGCGCGCTGGTTTCCGGTGAGTGGCTACACAACAAACCGCTTTCTGGCGGATCTGCAAATAACCGTACCGGCGGGCTATTCCGTGGTGGCCAGCGGCGATGAGAAGACGGCGCCGGCCAAGAACGGAGGCACGACTTACTCGTTTCATTACGATCACCCGAGTTTTCCGGGCAGCATCGCGATCGTACAAGGCGATCCGGTACAGGTGAGCTCGGAAGGGATTGCTTCGCAGATATATTTCCGCGGAGCACAAGCCGCGGAGGCACAGAGCTACGGCGAGGCGACGGGCAAGATGATGACGTTTTTCACGTCCCAATATGGACTGGCGCCGCAAGCGCATATGACTCTGGTTGAGACCGACGACGGAGCAGTGAACGGCTATGCAGCGCCCGGAATCATTTTTCTGGCTCCCGGCGAGATCACGAACCCGGTGAAGGCGCCTGTGCTGGCGGATCAGGTTTCGCGGCAGTGGTGGGGCGTCCTGGTTTCGCCGACCAATCGTGATCATCTCTGGCTCATGAACGGCCCGGCGCGCTATTCCGAGCTGATCTACACCAAATTCGCCTCGGGCAAGAGCGCGATGGAAAACGCCGTCAAGGAGACGTATATCGAAGCGCTAACGGTGAAAAATCCGCCGATAATTCAAGCTTCGCGGCTGCAGGATTATTCGCCCGAGTACTGGGCGCTGACGGCGGCTAAAGGAGCGGCGGTGCTCAACATGCTGAAGAGTGTGATCGGCGAGAAAGCGTTCGACCAGGGCCTGAAGGAGTTTCTCAACAAATATAGCTGGCAATCGGCGGACACGCAGGATTTCCGGCTGGTGATGGAGCAGGCGTCCGGCCAGCAACTGAAGGCCTTCTTTATCCAGTGGCTGGAATCGACCGGCGCGCCCGATTTTAAGCTTCAGTACACGATCTACCGGACCCAGAAGGGCTTTCGCGTGGTGGGCAAAATCAACCAGGATCTGGACACCTTCCGCATGCCGGTGCTGTTGCGAATCGAGACCGAAGGCAATCCGCAGGACCAGACAGTGGAAGTGACCGGGACCTCTTCGGAATTCAGCGTGAACACGTTCGGCTTGCCGAAGAAAGTAATCATCGATCCGAACCATGTGCTGCTACGCGAGGATCCGCAGACCGAGGTGGAGGTGGAGATCCGGCGCGGCGAGCAATTCGTCGCGGTGAACGATTTCTCCAACGCACTGAAGGCGTACCAGAAGGCGCTGGAAGTGAATCGGAACAGTTCTCTGGCGCATTTCCGGGTGGGCGAATTGTTTTTCAAGCAGAACAATTTTCAGGCCGCGGCGGACGCTTTTCGGCGGGCGATTAACGGCGACTTGCAGCCGAAATGGACCGAGGTGTGGTCCTACATCGATTTGGGAAAGGTCTTCGACGTGACCGATCAACGACAGCGCGCCGTGAACCAGTACAAGCAGGCGATCCGCACTCACGACAACACGGCGAACGCGCAGAAGGTGGCGGCGGCTTTTTTGCAGAAGCCGTACCGGCAGAAGAATTCGGAGATTTAGTTCCAAG
>JBOGMI010000996.1:0-3346 GCA_050746645.1 Bryobacteraceae bacterium
GTGGGTGCGGTCCATGGAGTATAGAGGCGTTCAGTACCGGTTCGCGAAACCATACGCCGATTTCGTGGCGCGTCTGCGTGTGCCCTGCGGTTTTCTGCTGCTGGTCACGTTCGCGTGGCTCTCGCGGCCCAACGCCGAATCGATGTCGATTGGTCTTCCCATCGCCGTGCCCGGTCTGCTGCTGCGCGGCTGGGCCGCCGGGCACTTGGCGAAGAACGAGGCTCTGGCGACCGGCGGCCCTTACGCCTACGTGCGCAATCCGCTCTATGCCGGAACCTTGGTGGTTGCGCTCGGGATCGTGATCGCCTGCCGCAGCATCCCGCTCGCGATTGTGTTCATCGCTGTGTTCGGGCTCGTTTATTTCCCTGTCATCGAGCTGGAGGAGCAGCACCTGCGCGACATTTTCCCCGCCTATGCGCAATACGCTGCGCACGTCCGCCGCTTTCTGCCGCGAGCCGCCCCAAAGACGCCGCGCACCCGGTTCCGCTGGAAACTTTATTTCAAGAACGAAGAGTACAAGGCGCTCGCCGGCTTTGGGCTCGCCGTTGCCTGGCTGGTGTTCAAGTGCCTGTGGCTGCGGCCCTGAGGAGCACTAACCCGCACTTCGGGTTCTACCGACATGCCTGGGCGTAGACGGTTTAGCCCCTTCTGTCCGCGATCAATCTCGATGCGTATGGGAATCCGCTGCACGACCTTGACATAATTGCCGGTTGCATTTTCCGGCGGCAGCACGCTGGCAACCGAACCGGTGGAACCGCCAATTGCTTCCAAAGTACCGTTGAAGTCGCGATCGAGCGCATCGACGTGAATCGTGGCCTGCTGGCCCGGCTGCATGTGCAGGAGCTGGGTCTCTTTGAAATTGGCGGTGACCCAGAGATTGCCGATTTCGGCAATGGTGAGAATCTGCTGTCCAGCTTGCACGCGAGCGCCTACCTGCGCGGATCGCTTCATGACAATACCCGCGACGGGCGCGACAATCTTTGTGTACTGCAGATTCAACCGAGCCCCCTCCACTTTCGCTTCGGCTGCTTTCACGTTGGCCATCTCCTGCGCAACGCCGGCGCGGCGCACTAATAGCAGCGGCAGCGCGGTTTCCCGGCTTTCCTGCAGTTTGCTTTGCGCCTGAGTCAACTGCGCCTTGCGTTGGTCAATGGTGCGTTTAGCGGCAAGAAGCGCGGACTTTGCCGCAGCCAGGCTGGCCGCCTGCTGTTTCGCGTTAGAAGTGTATTGATCGAACGTGAGTTCAGAGACCTCCTGCTTTTGAACGAGCTGGCTATAGCGTTTGAGATCGCTCTGAGCCTTGGCGTTGGCGGCTTGCTGCTGCACGACTTGAGCGGCTGTCCGATCCCGGTCCCGCTGGGCGGTGGCGACCGCGGCCTCCGCGCTGGCCACCTCGGCCCGCGCGGATATAATATTCGTCGCGTTCTGCACCTTGGTGATTGGCACGTCGGGCCGCTCGGAGGAGAGCAGGCCGCGAGCTTGCGCCAATTGGGCAAGCGCCTGATCGAGCGCCACCTGGGCATCGCGCGGGTCCAGATCGACCAGGGGATCGCCCACTTTTACGGCCTGGTTGTCGTGTACATAGACCTTGGTAACGGTTCCGTCAATGCGTGTACCGATGGGACTTAAGTAGCCATTCACCTGCGCATCATCGGTTTCTTCAAACTGGCGGGCGTGCAGCCAATAGAAGACGCCCGCGGCCGCGCCGATTAAGACCACGAGGCCAAAGATGAGCAGCGCGCGTTTGCGCTTGCGTCCATCGCCGCCGCCTTCGTCGCCTTTGTTGGCGAACTCCTCCGGCTCATAGCGCGGCAATTTCACATCGCTCTCTTCTATTTCAAAAGGCGGTTCCTGTATTTCGTATTGCTGACTCATTTGTTTTGATCTCCGAATCTTTCAAACCTGGTTATGGGCGGCTGTCCGCGAATAAACTGCCAACGTTTGCCTCCGCTTCGCCGGTGGCGCGAGCCAGGGTCAAGCGGGCTAGATTGAACGCGAACAGGCTGGATACGTAAGCCGATTCCGCACTCGATTCTTGCTGCTGCGCTTGAACGACTTCCACCGTATTGGTGACGCCCGCCTTGAAGCGGTCGCGGGCCTGGGTTAAAGTCTCCAGCGCTAACTTTCGATTGCTCTCCGCCAGATGCTCCTGGCCGATAGCGGTCTGCAGTTGAATCAGGGCATCGCGAACCTCCTGTTCGACTTGTCCCTTCTCATCCCGGTATTCCGCCCGGCGCTGCGCGACGGTAGCTCTCGCTTGCCGAATATCGCTTTTGATCCGGCCGCCGGTGAAAATCGGAATATTGACGCTCGCCTCGGCCACGAAGACGCCGTGTGAGCTATCGGGCGTGGCGCCGATCGCGCCGTAGTCGCCTCCGAAAGAGAGTGACGGGTAGCGCTCGTCACGCGCAGCGGCCAGGACGCGTTTGGCCGCCTTAAGCTGCGCTTCGGACGATTCGAGGTCGGCGCGATGCTGCAGAGCGCTGCGAATGGCAGGTTCCGAGCTGACCGGATGCACTTTGCGATAGCCGAATGGCTCCGTTAAAATCAGCTTCCGGCCGAGCGGTATGCCGATCAAACGGGCGAGCGCGATCTTCCTTTCGCGATAATCGGCTTCGAGTGAGTTCAAGCGCTCCTGCTCCGTCTGTAACTGCACTTGGCTGCGAGTTACATCGATACGGATGTTTGTGCCGGCGGCAAGTTGCGCCGCGGACTGGTCGTAGACTGCCTGAGCGTAAGTCACCTGTGTTTTCTGCGAAGCTACGCGCGCCGCGTCCGCGACCGCCTGCAAATATGTTCCGCCAACCGCCAGAACTACGAGCTCCCGCGCGTTGCGCAAATCAAACCGCGAAGCTCGCTGGAGGTCTCTAGTCGCCTGGTAGTTACGAATCTGGGTCAGGTCGAATGCGCTCCAGTTGAAGTTACCCTGAGCTTGCACATAGTGAAACGGCCCGACCACGGTCCGAAAGCCGGGAAACGCGTTACCGATCGCGTTGAGACCCTCAGCGGCCAGGTTTACCTGTTTCTCTGTCGCGCCCAAGCTTGCCGAAATCTGCGGCAGTAAGCGGCTCAGTGCCCGGGCACGCTGCGCTCGTGCGGTCATCGATGCGGTAGAAGCAGTAATGGTTCCGAGGTTTACTTGGAGCCCTCGCTGCACCGCGTCCGAAAGCGACAGTTTAACGGGACCTGGCGGCAGATTGCGGCCCGGAACGCTTCCCTCATACGCGCCATTGACTTGCAAAGATGGTTGAATGACGCTCGCGCTCTGCCCGGATACGGTTGATTGCTGGGTATTTACCGGGTTCGGTCCTTTGGGGCCGGAAGCAGGCAGTTGCATGGCCTCGCC
>JBOGMI010000997.1:0-2686 GCA_050746645.1 Bryobacteraceae bacterium
GACAGTGGTGCTGAAAGAACCGCTAAGTTAGAGTGTTTACTCGTGTCGCAGCGTTTGCGCAGGGTCGAGCCGCGCGAGGCGCAGCGCCGGGAGAATGCTCGCAAGCGCCGCAACTACGATCAGCAGCGCGGCGACTGAGGCGAACGTCAGGGGATCGAGCGCCGGGATGCCCCAAATCATGCTCGTGAGCAGCCGAACGGCGAATACTGCGAGCACAAACCCGGCCGCAATGCCCGCCAGCGAAAGAACGATCGCGGGCCTGGCCGCGGTCACGATGAGCTTGCGCACGCTTGCGCCGAGCGCCATGCGGATGCCCATCTCGCGCGTGCGCTGCGCCACCGATTCACTGACCAATCCGAAAACGCCGAGCGCGGCGAGCAGCAGCGCCAGGCAGGCAAACGCCGCAAACAGCACGGTCTGGTAGCGCTGCTGGTGAAGCGCTTCGCCTCGCAGTTGGGAAATCGTGTGAAAGGACGAAAACGGTAATCGCGGATCGACAGATTGAATCGCGTGCTGCATGGCCATGTCCAGGCCGGAAATATCGCCGTGTGTGCGCACGATGAAACTGGGTGACAAAAAGACATTCGCCAACGAGAAGATCCTGCTGTCGCACTGTGAGACCGGAACATAGACATGCGCCAAAGGAGCGATCGGGCCATAGCGCGCACCCCATCCCTGCCCATAGGGCATATTGGCGACAATTCCGACGATCTGGTAGCTAGCGCCTGCAACCTGGATCAGCACACCAATTGGATTCGGCTCATTCTGCAGATAGCGGCGGATGAAATCTTTATTCACGATCGCCACCTTCGCTCCATTCGCATCGTCGGCTTCCGTAAATGCGCGCCCGCGCAGCATGGGTGCGTCGAGGGTCTTAAAAAAACCCGGCGTCACGTAGGAAAAATTTGTGATTTGATCGCTGCGCGTATCCGGCGTCTTTACGCCCAAATTCAATGCTCGCTGGTAGGGTGCCGTGAGCGTGGCGGCAGCCGATTCCACGCCCGGGATCTTGCGAATGCGCCGCAAACTATCGCGAAACAGCCGTGCGCCCGCTTGGCTCGTTTGGTAGCGTGCATCCTGCAGTGAGAGGGATGCCGTAGTCAGGTGATTCGGATTGAATCCGGGATTCATGTCCATGAGCCGTGCGAAGCTGCGAATCAGCAACCCGGCCGAGACCACCAGCACCACGCCCAGCGCCACTTCTGCAAACACCAGCATTTCCCGCTTCCAGTGCCTGCCTCGCGCGACGCTGCGCCCGGCTTGCGACAGTGCTGAACGAATGTCGATACGTGTCGCCTCCAGCGCCGGCAGCAGGCCAAAAATGATACTGGTTCCAATGGCTACGGCCAGCATGATCCCCATCACATGCGGATCGAGTTGAATGGCGCCCCAGCCTGCAAATTCATCCGGATTCAAGCGCAGCAGCCCCGCAAGCGCCAAGTCTCCAAAGAAAAGCCCAAGCAAGCCACCGCAAAAAGCCAGGAAAACAGATTCGGTGAGAAGCTGGCTCACCACACGGCGTCTGCTTGCGCCCAGGGCAATCCGTGTCGCGATTTCGCGCGAGCGGAGCTCGGAGCGCGCCAGCAGAATCCCGGCAATGTTCACGCATCCGATCAGCAGCACTAGAATGACCGCGCCCCAAATCAGATCGACGCTTGATCGCAGATCGTGCGTCAAGCCCGCCTGCAACGGCAGCGCGCGTTCTTCCGCCTGAAACTGGGCGGCGCGTTTGCCGAGCAGGCTTTGGAAATAGGGCTGCATGATCGCGGTAAGCTGAGCGCTCGCCGTAGTTCGCGTGACGCCCGGTTTGAGCCGCGCGACTATATCGTAATTGGTCCCGCCGCCCGCGCCATGCGTGGAAGGCCGCAGCGGCGTCCACAGATCCGCCTGACCGTCTACCGTGCGGAATCCGCGCGGCATAATGCCGATCACCGTATAAGGCGCGCCCTTCAGATCGATGGTCCGGCCCACAATCGACGGATTGCCATGGAAAACATGCTGCCAAAGCCCGTAGCTGAGGATCGCGACCGCCGGGCCGCCCTGCACTTCTTCCTGCCGCGTAAATTCGTGCCCGATCAGCGGAGCAGCGCCAAGCACGTGGAAAAATCCTGCCCCGATCCGCTGCTGCTGCACGTACTGCGAGTGCCCCGCGACAAACAAATTCACCCCGCTCGTCGAACCATAAACCGCGGGCTCAATCAGAGTGCTTTTCTGGGCAAGCTCCCATTCCTTGCCGTTCTGCCCCATCTGAAGGTCGGATTTGCCCTCATGAGTGATTGCCCCCACGAGCATCACCAGACGGTCCGGATGCGGATACGGCAGCGGCCGGAAGAACAACGCATCGACAACCGTGAAAATCGCCGTATTCACGCCGATGCACAGCGCCAGCGTCAATATGACAGTTGCCGCGAATCCGGGGCTATGCCGGATCTGCCGTGCGGCGTAGCGCAGATCGCCAAGGAGGGAACGCACAGGTCTCCATTTCAGGTTACGACCGCACGCTGGGCTCCAATTCGCCGTGCCGCATTAAGCGGTTCTAAACAAAGGTGATCGCCCGGCCCGCAGATTCACGTCCCGCCGCCATTCTGTCCGCTTTTGGGATTTGCGCGTGCCGAATCTGGGATCAAGGCCAATAACGTATGTTGCCCCGGACGCGCCACCCGGCAGCGGCGCGAGATGGTAAACG
>JBOGMI010000998.1:0-1385 GCA_050746645.1 Bryobacteraceae bacterium
CTGAGCCGCAGCTTTCTATCGCTATTTTTCCTCTACGATTTTTTCCTGATCCTGCTGTTCCGCTGGTCCTCACCGGGGCTGATCGGCGCTTATCAGCGCGGCTTCGGCACCCGCTATCATCTGGTGATCGTGGGCCAGCCGGAGAAGGCGGCGCATCTGGCCCAGCAGTTGTGCCAGGAGACGCCTTTTCCGATTCAGGTCGCCGCAATTCTCGGGGAATCGGAATGCGCGGTGGAATTACCGCTGCTGCTGGCGCGGCAAGCCATCGACGAAGTGATTTTTGCGGTGGACAGCAGCCGGTTGGCGAATCTGGAAGAGATTTTTCTGCGCTGCGATGAAGAAGGAGTCCGAACGCGGATCGCCATGGATTTCTTCCCGCATGTCAACAGCGACATGACGCTGGACCGTGTGGCGGGCGCGCCCCTGCTCACGTTTTCGGCGGCGCCTTTCGACGATCTGCGCCTGCTGTTCAAGCGCTTTCTGGATATCATCCTGTCAGCCGCGGCGCTGGTCGCACTAGCGCCCTTCATCGCCATTATCGCCGGATTGATCAAGCTGACCTCGGCTGGCCCGGCCATTTACCGCCAGGCGCGCTGCGGGCTAAACGGCCGCCGCTTCACCATGTATAAGTTCCGCTCCATGGTGACCAATGCAGAGGAGCTGAGAGCCAATCTTGAGCATCTGAGCGAGCGTGAAATCGCCTTCAAACTGCATCGAGACCCGCGAGTGACCAGTGTCGGCCGCTGGATTCGCAAGTTCTCGATCGATGAAATTCCGCAGCTTTATAACGTGCTGCGCGGCGATATGGCGATCGTCGGCCCGCGGCCTCCCATACCGGAAGAAGTGGAGCGCTACGAGCGCTGGCAGAAGCGCCGCCTGCGCATGCGCCCCGGCTTGACCTGCCTGTGGGCCGTTTCCGGCCGCGACCGCATTGATTTCAATTCCTGGATGCGCATGGACATCTGCTACATCGACAACTGGTCCCTAAAGCTCGACTGGTCGATCATTTTACGGACGATTCCGTATGTGCTGGCGGGCAAGGGCGCGCATTAGAGAAAATAGAATTGTGACTGTTACTCTCACCCTTCGCCCCGAAATAGAAGCGGGACTTCTCGCTCGTGCGCAGGCCAGCGGCACGACGGTTGAAGAATATCTCCGGTCGATGATCGAAGAAGCAATACCGAAGGCCTCCAATCCGCTCACGCCTAAGGAACGGGCAGCCGCTTTCAGAGCTTGGTCCGCCAGCCACGACCCGACCCCTCCTCTGTCCGACTTCGCCGTGAGCCGCGAGGCCATGTATGGCGACCGTGATCCTTAATGAGTGTTCTCGTTGATACGAATATTCTGCTACGCGGCGCCCAGCCAACCCATCCGCTTTGCTCACT
>JBOGMI010000999.1:0-2319 GCA_050746645.1 Bryobacteraceae bacterium
TGTCGCGCAAGCTGCGCCTCGAAGCCGAAGCGCGGCTGAAAAAGGGCGAACTGCGCGCGATCGTCGCCACCGCGTCGCTCGAACTCGGCATCGACATCGGAACCATCGATCTGGTCTGCCAGATCGGTTCCACCCGCTCGATAGCCGTCGCCTTGCAGCGTATCGGCCGCTCCGGCCATTGGATCGGAGCCAAACCGCATGGCCGTATTTTCGCGACCACGCGCGACGAACTGATCGAATGCGCGGCTCTGGTTTCGGCGATTCGCAAAGGAGAACTCGAACGCATCGAGATTCCGGAGAACGCGCTCGACATTCTGGCCCAGCAGATCGTCGCGGCGGCCGCGGCCGAAGCCTGGCGAGAGGACGATCTCTACGTTTGTTTCCGCTCGGCTTACCCTTACCGCAATCTGCGCCGCGAAGATTTCGACTCCATCGTGGAAATGCTCTCCGAAGGCATCGTTACTTCGCGCGGGCGCAGCGGCGCGATGCTTCATCGCGATCGCGTCAACGGACGGATAAAGGGCCGCCGCGGTGCACGCCTTGCCGCCATCACCTCCGGCGGGGCAATCCCCGAAACCGCGAACTATAACGTCATCGCCGAGCCCGACGGCAAAACTATCGGCACACTTGATGAAGATTTCGCCGTCGAAAGTCTTGCCGGCGATGTCTTTCTGCTCGGCACCCACTCGTGGCGCATCCGGCGCATCGAGCCGGGCCGCGTTCGGGTAGAAGATGCGCATGGCGCGGCGCCCTCGATTCCGTTCTGGCTGGGCGAAGCGCCGGGACGCTCGCGCGAGCTGTCCGCCGAGGTCTCACGTATTCGTGAGCACATCCTCACCGATCCGGATTTTCTCATCTCCGAATGCGCGCTCGACGAAGCCGGAGTCAAACAAGCCGCCGCTTACGTTCACGCAGGGACGGCCGAGTTGGGCGCGCTGCCTTCTCAAACCACCGTCGTCGCCGAACGCTTCTTCGATCAAGGCGGCGGCATGCAATTTGTTCTGCACGCTCCGTTCGGCTCCCGCATCAACCGCGCCTGGGGGCTCTCGCTGCGCAAGCGCTTTTGCCGAACGTTCAACTTTGAGCTGCAGGCTGCCGCCACCGATAACGGCCTGGTGCTGTCTCTAAGCGAGCTGCACTCGTTCCCGCTCGAACTCGTATTCGCTTTCCTGAAAGCGGCGACGGTAGAAGACGTGCTGCGGCAAGCGCTGCTGACCGCGCCCATGTTCGGCGCGCGCTGGCGCTGGAACACCACGCGCTCCCTCGCCATCCTGCGCTTCAGCGGCGGTAAGCGCGTGCCCGCTCCCATCCAGCGCATGCGCGCCGAAGATCTGTTGGCGGCTGTTTTCCCGGATCAGGTCGCCTGCGCGGAAAATCTCACCGGGCCGATCCGTGTGCCCGACCATCCGCTGGTCAACGAAACCATCGACAATTGCATGCGCGAGGCGATGGATATCGATGGTCTGCGCGAAATTCTGCAGCACATCGAAGGCGGAACGATTCGCACGGTCGCCATCGATACCGCGCAAGCCTCGCCGTTCTCGCACGAAATTCTGAACGCGAACCCGTATGCTTTTCTCGACGATGCCCCGCTCGAAGAGCGCCGAACACGCGCAGTTCAGTTGCGGCAAACGCTCGGGACCGATATAACCGGTGGCGCCGGCATCCTCGATCCGGCAGTGATCGACGAAATCTCGACGGAAGCTTGGCCCGAAGCGCGCGATGCCGACGAGCTGCACGATGCAATGCTGACGCTCGTACGTATGCCGCCGTCGGCAAAATGGCAGGCGTTTTTCGAAGAACTCGCGGCAACCGGGCGCGCCTCCACGGTCATTAGCGAAGGCAAAGAATTCTGGGTTGCCACGGAGCGCACATCGCTCGCCGGCGATGCCGATGCGGTCGTTGCCGGATGGATGGATTCCCTCGGGCCCATCACCGCCGCGGCGCTGGCGGAGAAGACGGCGTTCCCCTTGGATGCCGTGGATGCTGCATTGCTGCGCCTGGAAGCGCAAGGCCAGGTGCTGCGCGGAAATTTCCGCAGTGCCGAGAAAGAGACGCAATGGTGCAATCGCCGCATCCTTGCCCGCATTCATCGCGCCACATTGGGCCGGTTGCGGCGCGAGATCGAGCCGGTCACCGCTCTCGATTTCGAAGCGTTTCTCCAATCCTGGCAGCACATTGCTCCCGGGACGCAACTCCACGGCGCCGACGGGACCCTGCAAATCATTCGCCAACTGCAGGGCTACGAAATTCCCGCCGCGGCATGGGAGTCGGAGATCCTCGCGCGCCGCATCGCCCAATACGAGCCGGACCTTCTCG
>JBOGMI010001000.1:0-3443 GCA_050746645.1 Bryobacteraceae bacterium
GCGAAGCGCGCGGCATCCAACAGAGTAGACTGCGGCTGGGTAGAGGTAGGTCGTATGTGGGACGAGTTTATCTTGCGGGCGACCCTGGAGCAAAAATTGTGGTGCGGCTGGTGTGGGGCCCTCGCGCAAGTGATTCGCACGCCATATCGATCTCTTCTCTTTCGCGTGAGTACCGAAAGGTTCCATTGAAGTTCGCATCGCCCGCTGATACAGAGGATGCACGGCTAGAGATTGTGGGAAGGGGCAACGGCAGCTTCCACATCGGGACCGTCTCCTTGATGCCTTCGGATAATGTACAGGGATTCCATGCAGGGATGCTCAAACACTTCAAGGATTCGGGGTTCGCCATGGTCAAGTGGCCGGGTGGAAACTTTGTTTCGGCTTACGATTGGCATGACGGCCTGGGTGATCCTGACAAGCGGCCACCACGCATCACTCCAGTGTGGTCAAACATGATCGAATCAAACGATGTCGGCATCCATGAGTTTGTTGCGTTTTGCCGGCTGCTCGGAGCCGAACCGTACGTTACGGTGAACAGCGGATTGGGAGAGGCGCGCGTTGCGGCCGAGGAAGTGGAGTATGCCAACGGCTCCCTCGACACGCCGATGGGAAAGCTGCGCGCGGCGAATGGGCATCCTGAGCCGTTCGATATTCGCCTCTGGTGCATCGGCAACGAGATGTACGGATTCTGGCAGTTTGGCCACATGTCGCTGAATCAGTACTGGGTGAAGCACAACTACTTCGCCGAGGCGATGAAGAATGTGGACCCGAAGATCCAGGTGACGTCGGCCGGGGCAAGCCCCTGCGAAGTTTCCTGGACTGCCATCGAGAATAAGCAATTTGTACCGAATATGTGGTGGCCGCCTTTTATCTTTACTGAAAAGGTCCCCTACAAATTTGGAGGGACCCATGACTGGGACGGCTGGATGCTGGCCAAGTGCGCCGACCACATCGATCATGTATCGGAGCATACCTATTGCTATCCCGATCTGTCGTTCGATGCGAAGAAGCAGGCTTTTGTGGATCGCCACGATCCACTGGATGTACTAGCACGGCGGCTAGCGAACCGCGTGGGCGAAGCATTTGAATCATGGCAAAAGTACATAGAGAAGATGCCTTCCCTGAAGGGAAAGAACATTAAATTCATTTTTGATGAGTGGGGTACCCGCTTCCCATCGGTGCAGGGGAAGGGATTTCAGCGGCCGGTTGGGATGGTAACGCCACTCTGTTACGCACTTTTGTTGCACGAGCTATTCCGTCACTCGGATATGATCGCGGCCAGTTGCTCAACAGGGGCATTCTCCGGCATTGTGCTTGATCATACGGGCGATGCCGTAGGCTTCACGGCCGAGGGACTGGTAATCAAGCTCATGCAGGCTCACTTTGCCGGCGCCCTTCCCGTGGAAGTTGGGGGTAATTCACCCCAACGGCCAGTGAGCGGGACCCCGTTTGTCGATATTCCGACAAAACCTGTCGGAAGCCCCACTCATCCGCTGGACGTTGTCGCAGCATTTTCGGGAGACCGGAAGAAGCTTATTCTTTCGGTGGTCAATCCTACGGAAGATGGACAAGAGTTCGCACCGCGCATCGGCGGGGTGAAGCTACGCGGGCCGGGCAGGTTGTGGGAGTTGGCGGCGCCTGGCGTGAATGCGGAAAACGAGTCCGGCAAAGAGCCTGTTGT
This sequence comes from Bryobacteraceae bacterium, assembly GCA_050746645.1. Classification (GTDB taxonomy): domain Bacteria; phylum Acidobacteriota; class Terriglobia; order Bryobacterales; family Bryobacteraceae; genus Bog-105. Next base: position 1,682 of record JBOGMI010001000.1, read on the forward strand.
CAAAATCGTTGAAAGTTCACAGGCGGTACTTCCGGATAAGGTGCAGGTTCCACCCATCAGTGTGAACGTCTACGAATTCGACGTCGAGATATGATTGCCGCTCTTGTTTTTTTTCTCTCGATTGCCGCCGCTTCCCCCTTTGCGGCGCAAAACGGGTCGGTAACATGGGGCTCCACGGTCCGAATTGCCGACCCTCCCACATATAGCGTCGCCGGAGCCTATGCCAGACACATTCACCCCGGTAAGTTTGGCGCGGATTACCCGCGAGCGTTGCGGCTAACTGACGGCTCATGGCTCTGCACATATACCGGTTATGAAAAGGGAAACCGCGGATATCTGGCGGGCCCACGCGGCGGGACGCGTATCTTCGTCGACAAAAGCGCGGGTGGAGGGAAGAGTTGGAAGCAGATCGCCATGTTATCCGATCCCGGACGGGATCTGGATAACGGAGAAATGATCCAACTTCCGGACGGCTCTATCTTACTCGCCACGCGTTCGGTACGCTGGCAGGAGTCGTATCGGTTGCCCGTATATCGCAGCACGGACAACGGGAAGACCTGGAAATATCTCAGCGACATCGATAGCAACGAAGGCAAATCCGGCCAGCTTGGACACCCGGACAAAGGCGTCTACGAACCGCATTTCTACCAACTCGACCCGCATACCTTGGCCGTCATGTGTTCGAGCGAAAAGCACGTAGTCGAAAACCCCTCCTATAGCCAAATCATCTCGGAAAAGCTTTCGCACGACAACGGCGCCACCTGGGGCAAGGAGATATGGGTCGCCGCAAAAACTGGCGGATACCGCCCCGGAATGCCGGTCTGGACCAGAATGAAGAACGGCAAATATATTGTGACATTCGAAGTCTGCGGTCCAGATAACTGCCGAATTCATTCCAAAACTTCAAACGACGGCATCCGTTGGCCATCTGGACTGGGAACGGTAGTACCCTCCGAGATCGGCGCGCCCTATGTGCTTGCGCTCAAGGACGGACGCCTGATCCTGACTTCCAACAATCATCAGGTTTCGATGAGCGGCGATTACGGCAAATCCTGGCACCTGATTGCTCCCGCCTTTCAAGGCGGCCCCCGCATTGCCTACAGGTCCTCCCTATATCAGACCGGCCGGGACGAAATCATGCTATTGACCGGCCTCCGGCGCCCCGAAGGCGGAAGACGTATCGTCGCGCGTTTCGGGAAATTGAGCCCTATGCCCGTGCATGTGCATACGCCGGACGGAAAACCGCTCGCGAGCGCCAGCAGCGGCACCGTACAGCACGACCGGGTCCTCATCGAACCCTCCAGCCTCCAGTCCGGGCGTCCTCTCGATTTGGCGATTCGAACTTAAGGAAATTCAGCCTCTCACAATCGCCGAATAGATCCGGTCCAGGTCGTCCTGCGAATAATATTCGATCTCGATCTTCCCCGCCCCAGCCGATTTCGGGATCAGCCTCACCTTGGTGCCCAGCGCCAGTGCCATCTCGTCGAGGGCCGCACGAACATTCGGATCCATCGGCTGCGGCTCGCGCTTTTCTTGCGGCTTTGGGACTCCTTGTGTAAGTAACTTAACAAACGATTCGGTCAGGCGAACGGAAAGCTGTTTGTCGATGATTTCCTGGCACGCTCGCACTTGCTGAGCCTCGTTCGTCAGGTTCAGCAGCGCTCGGGCATGCCCCATACTGATGCGGCCGGCCTTAAGCTCTTGGCGCAAATAAGGCGAAAGTCGGAGCAGACGGAGGAAATTCGTAATGGTCGAGCGTTCC
>JBOGMI010001001.1:0-4239 GCA_050746645.1 Bryobacteraceae bacterium
GCCTGCCAAGCCCGCCTTCGAGCCGGATTGTGTTTCCCGGGCGCGTTGTGTGGTGAGTTTCTGGTGCGCCCGGACAGATTCGAACTGCCGACCTTCTGGTTCGTAGCCAGACGCTCTATCCAACTGAGCTACGGGCGCGATGGCAAACCCAGTATAACAGCGGAGCGACGCGGATGAGGATCAGGCAGGGCGCTGAGTCGAGTCGTCCAAGCGTAGCGTGCGCACGCAATTTCTGCCGGCTGCTTTCGCTTGATAAAGCGCCTCGTCGGCGACGCGGACAAAGACTTCGAGATTGTGCTCCGAGCCATCGGAGATGGTGGCGCCGAAGCTGGCCGAAAGGCGGATTTCATAGCCCTCCACCAGGATCGGAGAGCTGTTGAGTTTGGCACGCATGCGTTCGGCCTGGGCCGCGGTCTGTTCCAGGTCGCAATTGGGCAGGACCACCAGAAACTCCTCGCCTCCGTAGCGGCCGATCTGGTCGTAGGGCCGCATGTTGTGGCGGAGACGGGCGGCGGCTTCCCGCAGCACGGTATCGCCGGCAAAATGTCCGTAGGTATCGTTGATCTTCTTGAAATGATCGATATCGAGCAGGATCATGCCCACGCTGCGATGGTCGCGATGGCAGCGGGCGAGTTCGGCTTGAAGGGTGTTGTAAATGGCGGCGCGGTTGGGCAGCATGGTGAGCAGGTCTTTGTTGGCGCGCTCGCGCAGTTCTTCGCGCGCCCGCAGCAGGTCCATTTGTAAATCGACGATGCGCTTGCCGGCCCGCAGCCGCACGCGAAGTTCGTTCTCCTCGAACGGCTTCACGATATAGTCGTCGGCCCCCGCTTCCAGCCCCTCGACAGTTTCGTCCTTGGTGCCTTTGGAGGTGAGCAGCAGAATGTAGGGATAGGGTTCGCGATCGGTCTGCCGGAGGTGGCGGCAGACCTCCGGGCCCGTCATATGCGGCATCATCCAGTCGAGGATCGCCATGACGGGCGGATCCGGCTGGGCCAGAATCTCCCAGGCCTGGGCGCCGTTTTCCGCCAGGACAACCTCATACCCCCAACGCAGCAGAGCGCTCCGCAATACCGCCCGAGAGGTCGCATTGTCTTCGGCGACTAGTACCTTCATCGTTGGCTTAGACTCCGCCTCGCTATGAAACTAATCGTCCGCCAAGGGCGAAAGATTAGCGATTCCGCTGTTGGCCCGGCGGTTCCGCCCGCTTCCGCCCGAAAGACCAGAAATCCCAGAAAACACCGACCCTCCTCCTTAGGATTGGGAATACCGGCGGTCCGTAGCCTCGCCTGGTTCCCGAATCGCCCATCTTATATGATGGAATTGCGTCCGGCTTTTCGCACCGCAAGCGGCACGGTTTCGGGCACAGAGGATCGAAGTAATGAACAATTCCGTACTAGTACCGATGGTTGTTGAGCAGACTTCCCGTGGCGAGCGAGCCTACGATATCTACTCGCGCCTGCTGAAGGAAAACATCATTTTTATCGGTACGCCGATCGACGACAACGTTGCTAATCTCGTGATCGCCCAGATGCTGTTTCTGGCGGCGGAAGATCCCGAGCGGGACATTTCCATCTACATCAATTCGCCCGGAGGTTCCATTACGGCCGGACTGGCCATTTTGGACACCATGCGGCTGGTCGAGCCGGATATCGTGACCTATTGCATTGGGCAGGCGGCTTCGATGGCCGCTGTGCTGCTCGCCTGCGGGACGCGCGGCAAGCGCTTCAGCTTGCCGAATTCGCGCATTCTGATCCACCAGCCTTCGATGAGCGGACTCGGCGGCCAGGCGGCCGATATTGACATCTACGCCCGCGAGATTCTGCGCATGCGGCAAACGCTGAATCAGATTTTGGCGGAAGCTACCGGACAGCCGGTAGAAAAGATTTCGCGCGACGTGGATCGCGATTATATTCTCGAACCCGAAGCCGCGCTCGACTACGGCATGATCGATCGCGTAATCTCGACTGCCGCCGATAGACAGAATCAGCCGGTTCCCACGCGATAGACATGATTCTCAAGGTTCGCAAGGCGGTTTTTCCCGCAGCCGGGCTTGGCACGCGCTTCCTGCCCGCCACCAAGGCCCAGCCAAAGGAGATGCTGCCGGTAGTCGATAAACCGCTGATCCAATACGCCGTGGAAGAGGCGATTCACTCCGGGCTGCAAAACATCATCATCGTCACCGGCCGGGGCAAATCTTCCATCGAAGATCACTTCGATGTGAGTTTCGAGCTGGAGCAATTGCTCGAATCGAAAAACAAGAGCGAAATGCTTACGATGGTGCGAGCGATTTCCGACATGATCGATGTGGCCTATGTGCGGCAGAAGGAAGCGCTCGGGCTGGGGCATGCCGTGCTGCGCGCCAAGGAGATTGTCGGACAGGAGCCGTTCGCCGTCGTACTTTCCGACGACATTATCGCCGCCGAAACGCCGTGCGTCCGCCAATTGCTGGATGTTTACGAGTATTACGGCGCTTCGGTGGTTGCTTTGCTCGAAGTACCGCCCGATCAGTTGTCGGCCTATGGCGTGGTGGATGCCGAACCGGTGGGCGATAAAGGTTTCGAGAACCGGTTGTTTCGCATCCGCAACATGGTGGAGAAGCCGAAGCCTGCCGATGCACCATCGAACCTGGCGATCATCGGGCGTTATGTTCTCACCTCGGAAATCTTTCCCTGCATCGAAGCCATCGAGCCTGGCAGCGGCGGCGAAATTCAGTTGACCGACGGCTTAAAATACATGCTGCGAAACCGGCCCATCTATGGCTTGAAGTTCGAAGGCAAACGCTACGATGCCGGCGACAAGCTCGGTTTCCTGAAGGCCACCGTGGAGTTCGCCTTGAGCCGGCACGATCTCGGCCAGCAGTTCCGGGAGTATCTGAAGACTGTGTGCGTGCAGTAACCCTAATCTCCGCCGCGGGCGCGCTCTTCGCCGCCTGCATTGCCGTTCAGGCGCAAACCGAGGATTACGGCCAGCCCGCTACGCCGCGCATTGTGGCCTACGTTGAGCATTGGCTGCAGCAGGGCGATTTGCAATCGGCCCAAGAGTTAGTGGCGCAGTATCGGAGATTGAACGGCGATACTCCGGAAGCAATGGACGCGCTTTCCTGGGTGGCGCGCGGCGAATTGGCTACGGGCCAGTTTGATCAGGCTTGGAAGAGCGCGGCCGAAGTGATCCATACGGCGCAGGTTGCCGTGGCGACGCGGAAACTGGACGCCGAACCCTATTTGCCTCTTGCGCTTGGGGCGGCTTATGAAGTCCAGGCCATTGTTCTCGCGCGCAAGCACGAGCCGCGCAGAGGGGTCGCGCTGCTTGAGTCCGCACTCAAGACCTGGCACGGTACATCGATTGAGGACCGGCTGCATCAAGGCATCAATCTTCTGACGCTCGAAGGCAAACCGGCGCCGCCGCTCGGAGAGGCGGAGTGGATCGGGACCAAGCCCACGCCGCAGAGCGCATGGCACGGCAAAGTCGTGCTGCTGTATTTTTGGGCGCACTGGTGCTCGGACTGCAAAGTGGATGCGCCGGTCATCGCGAAGATTGCGAAGCAGTTCGAGCCCCAAGGACTGCTGTTGATCGCGCCCACGCGCCTATACGGATACACGGCGCAAAAGGATCCCGCGCCGCCCGCGGAAGAACGGGTTTGGCTGAAGAAGGTGTTTGCGAAGTTTTATGCTTCGATTCCCGGCATCCAGGTTCCGCTCGGCGTCTCGAATTTCAAGCGCTTCGGCGCCAGCACGGTTCCGACGATCGTACTCATCGACCGCCGCGGCATTGTGCGGCTCTACCATCCGGGTTTGATGCACGAAGACGAGCTGCAAAAAGCAATCGAGCCTCTTCTGGTGCGAGATAATCCGTAGCATGAGTCTTCGCATGCGCGTGGTCGCGCTCATTCTACTGGCCTCGTTCGCGCTGTTTGCAAAATCGCCCCAGACAAAGATCACAGTGCTGATTGTCGATCAAGCCAATAAACCCTTACCGGGCGCGTCGGTGGTGCTGGATTTCCTCGGTTCGCGCCAGATGACGAAGTTCGGCAGGCACAAGAGAATCAATTGGGAAATGCACACCGATCTAAAAGGCCTGGCGCACTTCCCGTCCGTGCCGCAGGGAACCGTGCTGATCCAGGTGATCGACCCGCATCACGCGACCTTCGGCAAACGCTTTAAAGTTGAAGAGGCCGAAAAGACGATCACGATCAAACTGAAGCCGCCGCAGAACCAATACACCGCGAATCCGGGGCCGAAG